>NZ_JASJFF010001327.1:0-1993 GCF_030065435.1 Microcystis sp. M53603_WE2 | reverse complement strand
GGAGCAACCCTAGGACAAATGGGGGCGGATTTGCTCCTAGAAACCCTCTCTAAGCTCGATCGAGCAGAAATTACCCCAATTCCTCAAAATAACGACGATGCCACCTATGCCCCTTTAATTCAAAAATCTGACTATCTAATCAACTGGCAAGATTCGGGCCGGAGAATTCACGATCGAGTCCGGGGTTTTTATCCTCATGCGCTGACCACTTTACGGGGACAACCCCTAAAAGTGATGGCCACTATTCCCCTAGAGGATCTCGGTCAACTTCCTCGAGAATTACAGACAAAAGACCTTTCTCATCTAAGCGGAGAAGTGGGAGCGATCGTGGCTCTCTGGAAAAATTTCGGGCCGGTAGTGCAGACGGGTGAGGGTTTATTATTATTAAAAGAAGTGCAATTATCGGGAAAATCACCGCGTTCTGGTGGGGATTTGGTCAATGGTTCCCGTTTAACTATCGGTGAGATTTTCGGTCAATAGTTTTCAGGGGATGGCTTTCCTTTGCTCCTCTATGCTTCACCGGTGAAGATTTTTTTCAACTTGCGAAAGCGATCGGAATAACTTCTTAACACTTCGATCGCAAACATGGGAGTTTCCTGCACGGCAAATAAAAACTGCGGTTGATTGAGATAGGCTAATTTACAATCAGTTTTGGCAATAGCTGTGGATTCTCGCAGTTTATCCCCATGCAGGAGCGCTCCTGCTCCGAATACATCCCCTTTTTCTAGAGTTTCTATCAATTGTCCCTTGATATACATCTCCACTTCTCCGCTAAGAATACCGTACATTAACTCGCCCTCCGTGCCATCGGCAAAAATAACTTCACCAGCTGGAAAAGTGCGATCGGGATGATTTTCGAGAATTTTAATCGTTTCTACGGGACTTAACATGATTTAACAATAATTTTTGCGGGTTATCTCTCCCATTTTCCAATACATTGAACTCCCCGATCATCGTTTTTGTATGTAAGAATACTTGAAACTTCTCTACCTGACAAAGATTCGGTTTGACTCTCAGAAATGCTTTGTTTAATCCTTGTCGGGGAGAGAAAATTTCCGTCTTCATACCTTTATCCTCTTCCTACCCAACCCGATTTTTGAGTGTATTTTTTTCTCTCTTATCTTTGCTCAAAAACCCTATATATATGGGCGCACGGATTCCCACTATACATGAAGTATAAAGCAAGTCTCGCCATTTGTCAAGGGTTTTCTGAAAATCTCCCCCACTTCCCGCTTCCTTGAGAAAATACCTAGTTTAAAACTGTTCGATCGCTGCTTGCGTAATTTCTGCGATCGCTGCTAAACTGGGACTAACTTGGCCAGTATCGGTGGACAACCAGAGAAGATACTCCACATTACCCGCAGGTCCGGTAATGGGAGACCAAGTTAAACCCCGATAGAACCATCCTAGGGCTTCGGCGGCCTGTAAAACCTGAAAAATTGCCCCTGCTTGGTCTTGGTAGTCGCGAACTACCCCTTTTTTGCCGACTTTTTCCCGTCCCACCTCAAATTGGGGTTTGACCAATAAAATCGCCTCTCGCGGTGGATTTAATAGCGTCCACAGGGTCGGCAAAACTTTGGTCAGAGAAATAAAGGACAGATCCATAACTGCTAAATCGGCGGGTTTTTCTGGTCCGTATAACTTTTCCGGGGTTAAATAGCGAAAATTAGTTCTTTCTAGTAAAATAACCCGTTCATGCTGCCGTAAACTCCACGCTACTTGTCCATAACCCACATCAACCCCATAAACCCGTTTTGCCCCTTTTTGCAAGAGACAATCGGTAAATCCCCCCGTGGAAATGCCCCCATCTAAACAAATGCGATCGCAGACATCAATGGCAAATAATTCTAAGGCCTTGGCTAATTTTTCGCCCCCCCTTGACAAATAGGGCAGTTTCTGCTTAACCTCGATCGCCGCTTCTGGATCGATTTCTGTGGCCGGTTTATCGATGATTTGATGATTGACTTTCACCTCTCCAGCGCGAATTAATCGC
>NZ_JASJFF010000006.1:0-5806 GCF_030065435.1 Microcystis sp. M53603_WE2 | reverse complement strand
GACTTTCAAAAACCTTGCATTATCCTTCTTGTGGTACATCGCTTGGTACAAAAAACAAGGGCAACAAAGCCTGAAACGACCGACTCCTGACGACCGGCTACTGACTCCTACCCCCAGGAAAAACTTTTTCAGCAGACCCTACCTACTTAGCTTGCCGTAACAAGGGAAAATTGCTAGTTTTTGTCTATGGCAAAAAATACAGACGAGACAATCATTACCAGCTGACTTTGCCTTTGAGCTTGCTAATTTTTCCCTGACCGATTCCCGATACTCGATCCAAATCTTCTAGGGAAGTAAAGGGTTTTTGTTGCCGGGCAGCGATAATTTTTTCGGCTAATTTGCCACTGATACCGGGTAAACTATCTAGTTCTTCTCGCGTGGCGGTGTTTAAATTAATTAAGCGATCGCTTTTAATTGTTACAGATTGGGGGCAGTTTTTTCTATCTTGTTCGATCCGATTTTTAATAGTTTCCGGCAGTCCTAATTTAGCGGTACGGTAAAGATATTGAAATTCTCGATCGAAATGAGCGGCAACGGTGGGATTATCGATAATAACTAAAGCTTCATCGTTTTGATGGTTAGCGGCTCTTGACCAATTATGAGAACCAGTAATCACAATTTTATCATCGATTAAACCGAATTTATGGTGTAATTTATCTCCCCGGGCTAGATCGGGAACTCCTAGGGTATTAATTGGGTTTTGCCAAGGCTGATTATCTGGTTCATAACGACATTTATTACTGAGAGCAACTCCTAATAAATCTAATCCTTCGCTATAGTATCGGAAGGCAAAACTAGGATCAATTAAAGCTTTAATTTCTATCCCTTTTTGATGTCGTTGGGCGAGAATATTAGCTAAAGGCTGTTCCGTCAGGACAAACAGGGCTAAATTCACGGATTTTTTAGCTTGATTTAAAGTTTCACCGATCAGACCATTGCTAGTAATTGCCCAGGGATAAGCGGTAGAATCGGGGGAAAATTTGACCGTCAGACTACTATTACCGATAGTAATTGTTTGTGGTTTTCTCTGGGGTTTATCTAAGCCAAATTTAGGACTATCTTCCCTTCCCCACATCAGATTAAATTCTCTTTGAAAAACTCTAGCTAGTGGGGGATTAGTAATTACTAATAAGTGATTGGCATTCCCGACAGTTTTGGGATTAGAAAAGTCTCCATGAATATCACTTAAGGTATAGTTAGCTGAACTGATTAAAGTAGTGTGATTGTCAAGAACCATGAATTTATGGTGCATTAAACCGCTACCTTTTGAGCGATCTGCACTATCATCAATTAGGGGAATACCCGCTTTTTTGAGGATAGTAATTGCATCTCTTTGGGCGATTTCCTCTGGACTTAATTTACCATCTCGATTTATGTCAACTAAATCAAAAAGGTTTTGATAACGTTCCTGTTCTCGATCGCTTGATTGTTCTTGGTTTTTGGCTAAAGTATGAATAGGTTTATTGTAAATATTTTCGAGGATAACCCTAACTTTAATTCCCTGCTGCTGACGAGCAACTAAAGCTTGAGCGATGGCGGGTAAACGTAACTCTTGCACAGCTAGATCGATCGAACTTTTGGCCGAGTTGATATTATCAATAATAACCTGTTCTAAATTATCCCCCGGGCGATTAATTTGGCGATAGGGATCGGTATAATTTGAACCCTGGGCTTGATTATAATTAAAATAGACTTGAATATATTGATCTTGGGGCAAGGGTTGGGGACGATTTTGGATAACATTCAGAGAATGACAGCCACCCAAAAGAAAAACTGTTCCTAACAAAAATCCCAACTGTCCCATAGGCCGAATTTTTTTTAATCTCAATTTATCTATTGCCATTTTTGTCCACATAATTATCATTACCCTAGGATTCAGGAGGGAATTTTTACCTAAGGAGGTTCTCGGAAATCTGTATGTACTAAATTGATTATAATCAATCCTGATTCTAGATTGAAGACGATGGCTTTGTCTTTGATTGCTTAAATCGCTGACCAAAGATGTGACATCTAGTTAGGGAATTTTGTTATCATGTGGGGAATAATAGCACTGTTCTTCTAGATTTGGGTTTTACCATGACTGAACTTTTACCCCAATGCAGTAATCTGGCTGGTAATGTTAACAGTATAATTGAACTATTGAAAGGCGAATCCTCTCTCCGCAATCAACAGGATACCAGCAAGATAGAAATTGCCCTACAAAAAGCCATTTCTCCCAAATTTGAAATCGTTTTCGCCGGTGCTTTTAGTGCTGGGAAATCAATGTTAATCAATGCACTTTTAGAGCGAGAATTGCTGTATAGTGCCGAAGGACACGCAACGGGTACGGAATGTTATATTGAGTACGCAGAAGCTGATGAGGAAAGAGTGGTTTTAACCTTTCTCAGCGAAGTAGAAATTCGTACTTTAGTCGATACCGTCTGTCAAAATCTGCAATTAACCAATCCCAGTAACATTAATTCCCCCGAATACTGTAGTCAGTTAAACCAATACTGTCAAAAAATTATCGAACAGGAAGGGGGAGAAGGCAAATCCGAGCGAGCTAAACAAGCTCAGGGTTTAAAATTATTAATTGAAGGATTTACTCAAAATCGTGAGCGGATCCATACGCTGCATAATGCCACCTATTCCATGGAACAATTTCACTTTTCTAATTTAGCAGAAGCGGCAAGTTTTGCCCGTCGTGGTAGCAATAGCGCCGTCTTAAAACGTCTAGAATATTACTGTCATCATCCTCTCCTTAAAGATGGTAACGTTTTGGTAGATTTGCCCGGTATTGATGCCCCAGTCCAAAAAGATGCCGCCTTAGCCTATCGTAAAATAGAGCATCCTGATACTTCGGCAGTGGTTTGTGTTTTAAAGGCTGCTTCTGCGGGAGAATTAGCCACAGAAGAAACGGAATTACTCGAAAAAATTCGCTCTAATGCTGGTATTCGTGATCGAGTTTTTTATGTTTTTAACCGCATCGATGAAACCTGGTACTCAGCCCAACTAAAACAGCGTTTAGAAAACCTAATTCAAACGCAATTTCGTGATACTTCCCGCATTTACAAAACCAGCGGACTTTTAGGGTTTTATGGGTATCAGGTGAAAAATCAAACCAATATTAATCAGCGTTATGGTTTAGATTCTATCTTTACCGAAAGTGTTAAAAATTTAGGAGGAGAAGAAGAAACACCGCAATTTGTCAGCGAGTTTAATAACTATTGTGCCAACTCCGGTAAATTACTGGCAACTCCCTTTAAAGTTTCCATCCACGGTTATGAAACTCCCAATAAAAATTATTTCCGAGTTTTAAGTGAGTGGGGAACTCCTTTACTAGAGCAGTTAATTGCTGATAGCGGTATCGAAGAATTTCGCACGGCAATTACTCGTTATCTCACGGAGGAAAAGCGTCCGCAATTGTTTGCTAATTTAGCCGATGATTTACAATCTCTCTGCATTACTCTCAAAAATTATTATCAAGGGATTTATAGTGATTTAGAAAGTCAACCACGAGAAATTGAGGCGATGAAAGCTCTGGAGTTAAATCACCTCAATCAAGAGTTAAAGGAAGTGGGAGAGAAATTAACTAAACATATCGATGGTTATGTCAATGCTGTCGTGGTTAATAGCGATGAAAACTTTGAGGAAGACTTTAAGAAACTGAAAGCGAGAATGGTATCAAGATTGGATGAGTTATTAAATACTTTTTCTGTTAAAAATGCTTACTCGCAAGCGACTTTAACTCATCCTCGCAATGCTACAGCACCTTTATTAGCAGTATTAGTGGAAGCTTTTTATTATCTGTCTAACCAGCTAGAAGATGTGTTAATTGAGGAGTCAACCAGTTTAATTAGTCGCTTTTGTCAGCGTCTTTTAGATGCGGTAAGGCAAGGTGATTATTATCGGCAAGTATATCGTTTATTGGGTAACAATGGTGGCATAGAAAATCAGCTAAAACAGCTAGAATTGCAGTTAATTCATGCCTTGATTTCCGAAGCAAAAACTGAGTGCGATCGCTATGTACGAGAAAATCATAATTTTTACAACGAAGGCACTTTTTCGATCTTTCAATTTCGGCAAACTGTGCAACAAACTGCCCAAGGTTATGACTGTGAAAGTATTCTTGCTGCCGAACCTGCTATCCGTCAATTACTTAAGTTAGATTTTGAGCCAAAAGTATCAGCGACAATTCATAAAAATTTCCGCCAAACTGTTAATAATACTCTGAAAAATCAGTTGATACCAATGGCAAAAAAACAAGCGGATACTATTCTACAACAGTTCAATCAAGCTCGTTCTTATCTAGAACAAACTTTAGAACAGGAAGCGGCGGAAAAAATTGCGAATAATGCCCGCAAACAGGAAGAAATTCACCAAAAAATTGAGGATTATAACCAAGCGATCAACTCTCTCAATACTTGTTTAACTGCTATGGGTTTACAGAAAAATAATTTACCTGTAATTGGTGAACAAGAATTAGAGATTGTCCCTGAAGTTGTTAATCACTCCAGTAATTAATATGGGGAGTGGGAAGGTGGGAAGTGGAGGGAAAACCATCCATCTATCAAAAACCGATTTGCTGTCAAAGCAAAAAATTAATTAAAATTAAAACTCATCGGGGGATAAGCGATCGAAGTCTTGTTATTCTTAAACTGGTAGGTTGCGAGATTTTTTTAGGCTCGCAGCTGAACCCGATCAACCGATAACCGATAGAGGGGTGCAGAATGGGAGAATGGTTAGATTTTATCGATGAAGTGGTCACTGTTAATGGCAAAGGTGAGGAAATTAAACGGGAAAAAGTCACTAATCGAGGTTATAAATATTTTTTAAGCAAAAAAACCTTTTTAGAAATGATTTCTATCCCTAGCGGTCAATACCTCATCGGTGCGCCCAAAAGCGAGTTAGGCTGGAAATTGAGTCAAAGTCCCCAATCTCCGGTTAATATTCAGGCTTTTTGTCTGAGTCGCTACCCAATTACCCAACGACAATGGCGCGAGGTGGCAAAATTAGAACCGGTAAATATTGAACTTAATCCCTATCCGGCCCATTTTGAAGGTTACGATCGCCCCGTAGAACAAATTAACTGGTGGGAAGCGGTGGAATTTTGCGATCGCCTATCCCGTCTCACGGGACTGAATTATCGTTTACCCGCAGAAAAAGAATGGGAATACGCTTGTCGGGGAGGTACATCAACCCCTTTTCACTTTGGCCCGACAATTTCCACTGATTTAGCCAACTATTCCGGGGTGGACTGGGATTATGGCGGCAAAGTGTGCAGTTATGGTCGTTATGGGGAAGGTTCCCTAGGATGCGATCGCAGAGAAACCACACCAGTGGGAATGTTTGCCGTCGCTAACCCTTTCGGACTCTACGACCTGCACGGAAATGTCAGGGAATGGTGTGCAGATTACTGGCGCGATAACTACGAAGCAGCCACAATAGAAGATAGGGACAGACGAGTTTTACGCGGGGGTTCCTGGAATGATGGCCCTAACAAATGTCGCTCGGCCTACCGAGTCAAATTTATGGCTACTGCTGGACTCTATGATATTGGTTTTCGTGTCGTTAGCGATAATTCCCCTTTATAGAACCGATCAATCTTTGTGTCCTTTGTGTCTTTGTGGTTAGTTCCAGTCGCTCGCTGGCAGGAATGTGTCTTAGAGTACATTTTACCCACCAAACCCAAGAGAGCCGATAGTGTTTCTTGGGGACTTCTGGAGTTTTCGAGGATGAAACGGGAATTAGAGAATTTATTGGGACGGAAAGTTGATTTGCTAACGAAAAAATCGATCGAGCAGAGTCATAATTGGATTCGTCAACG
>NZ_JASJFF010000761.1:0-3275 GCF_030065435.1 Microcystis sp. M53603_WE2 | reverse complement strand
CTCGCACTGGTGGCGGGGAAATTTTAACGATAAAATTGTGTTTTTCTAGAGCTTTTTGCAGCAGTAAAAAATCAGAATTCGCTGCCGATAAATTTTCTCCTCCAGCTAATTGCATCCCTAGAAAAACAGCAGCGATTGTGTAATAAATGCCCATCAGGTGATAGTTCATATTAAAGGGAGATCAAAATTAGCAAGAGGTTTAATGAAACCTCTTGCATAATTAATTTTTGAGGGTTCAAAAACGGTAAAAATAAGGATTAAATTGCATAAAATCCTTAAATAGACCATTTAATTGATTATTATTCATTCTTAATTCTCCTGACTACTGACTCCTGACCCCTGACTCCTAACCCTAACAACAATTTTTGATTTTTACAAGAGGTCTATTGATGAATCGAACCATCGGGGAGAATTGTTCCCGTTAAAATTGCTCCAGTTAATTTCACCATAATACGCTTACCAAAGCCAATTTTTGCCCCGCGTAAATCCGCCGCCGACAGATCTGCCCCGCTTAAATCCGCCCCGATGAGATTGGCTTCCTGTAAATTTGCGCCTTTAAGGTTAGCTTCGAGGAGATTGGCGCGAAAAAGATTAGCTTTGTGCAGATTAGCCTTTTCTAGGTTAACTTTGTGCAGGAAGCTATCGCTTAAGTCCGCATGGCTTAAATCTGCCCCGATGAGACTGCAACTAGAGAGATCTTTTTCTTTCAGGTTGGCTCCCTGTAAATCGGCTCCGTTTAAATCCCGATAGTGAGGGCGCCAGGCGGCATGATTGTGGACCTGATGGTTATTCTGGGAGTGGCTGTGTTGACTGTGGGTTTGTTGACTATGGGTTTTATGACTGTGGGTTTGGGAATTTTGGCCCGGTTGGCTAGGGTGAGGCTGATAGGGGGAAGCAGTTTTATAGGCGTGGGCGGGCTGTTTTTCAGTTTTAGGGGGGGAATTGGAGCGTTTAGGAGAATTTTGATGAATTTGCCGCAATTGTTCCCTAGCTTGGTTAATTTCTTGCAGTTTAGCGGTGGCTTTTTCCAAAAGACGCTGATTATCTTTGGGAATGCGATCGGGATGCCAAATAAACACCAAATCTTTGTAGGCCTGATTGATCTCGTCGAGAGATGCCCCATGATCTAACCCTAAAACTTTATAGTATCGCTCCAATTCTTTCATTATCGAAGTCCTAATACAAGGATAAAAGCATTAACGGCCACAATTTCTCTGAGTCTTGTCGGATTTTCTAGGAGAGGATTTCTTTTAGGATAATTTGACTCTGGGAGAGTTGCCATAAAATTTGAGAAAATGTCTGGTAATTAAAAAAATCTCGTTTTTCTATCCTGTTTTGATGCGTAAATGTATAGCACATAACAGCAAAATTAGCAAATTTTTGATACAGAACTTGATTTGTGCTGTTAGGGAAGTGGGGAAGTGGGGAAGTGGGGAAGTGGGGAAGTGGGGAAGTGGGGAAGTAGGGAAGTGGGGAACTGGGGAAATTGAACTAAAACCCCAAAACCCCAAGACTCCAAAACCCCAAGACCTAAAACCTATCTCCTGCCGACCGCCTCCCGACTGCTGTATGATAAAACTTGTCCCGATAGGATAAATCAAGGTCGTGAAATTTGGTCAGTGGTTGGGGTTTATCTGTTTAATAATGGCTCTCTATGTATTGTGGCAGATTCGACAGCTGTTATTATTGATTTTTATGGCGATCGTGTTTACCGTAGCCTTAAATAGATGTGTTAAAGGATTGCAGAGATTGGGGATTAAAAGGGGTTTGGCTATTTTAATCACCCTGCTGACGAGTCTAGGAATTGTGATTGTATTTTTTATAATTATTGTTCCCCCCTTTATCGAACAGTTTCAAAAATTAATTGAACTTTTACCGCAAGCTTGGGATTTAGTCCGCAATAACTCGATTCAATGGCGACAACAATTTCAATTTGATTGGTTGCCATCGCTGCCTAATTTAAGTGATTTAGTCCAGCAGTTACAACCCTTAGGAACCTTCGTTTTTAGTAACTTTTTTACCTTCTTTTCTAACTCGGTTGCGGCAATTTTGCAATTATTATTCGTGCTGGTGTTAGCAATGATGATGTTAGCCAACCCCCAACCCTATCGACAAGCTTTCTTAAAATTATTTCCTAACTTCTATCGTCGTCGCGCTGAGGAAATTCTTACCCTATCGGAAGCGGGTTTAGGTAATTGGTTGTTGGGAATTGCCATTAGTTCAACTATGGTAGGATTATTCAGTGGGTTCGGTCTTTTTGTTTTACAAATCAATCTAGTTCTCGTTCATGCTATCCTAGCAGGATTGCTCAATTTTATCCCTAATATCGGACCGACTGCTAGTGTGATTTTTCCCATTCTAATTGCTGTTATCGATGCACCTTGGAAAATTGTCGCTATTCTGATTCTCTATTTTATTATCCAAAATGTCGAAAGTTATTGGCTGACACCCACTGTCATGGCTAAACAGGTATCTTTACTACCGGCAATTACCCTAATTGCTCAAATTTTCTTTGCTCAAATGTTTGGCATCTTAGGTTTATTATTGGCTTTACCTTTGACAGTGGTAGTAAAGACATGGTTAGATGAATTATTATTCAAAGACATTTTAGATAAATGGGATCACGGTCATAACAAATCTTAAATAATCTCGGCAAAAGTCATGAAATTAATCATTCTTACTCTCGTTATTTTATCTAATTTTTTTGCTCCCCTCCCAGCTAAGTCTGAAACGGTTCTAGAAAAAATTAAACGCACGGGATTATTAGAAGTAGCTATGAGAGAAGATGCGATTCCCTTTGGCTATCGGGATAGTAATAATAATTTGCAGGGATTATGCTTAGATTTTATCCAATTGCTTAGAGAAGAACTCAAGCACAAATTAAACCTCCAGATCATCAGTGTCAAAATTTATAAATCCACTTTATTTAATCGCTTCCAGTTATTGGAAAATAAAACCGTTGATTTCGAGTGTGGTCCTAATAGTATCAGAAAAAATATACCTGATGGTGTCAGTTTTTCTCGTCCTTTTTTTGTCACAGGAACTCAGTTTTTAGTTCGGAGTGATAATCAGAAGAATTTTAATTTTTCTTCGTCCTTAGAAGGTATAAGTATTGGAGTTTTAAGAGATACCACCACTCAAGAATTATTAAGACAAAAATATCCTCTTGCTACCTATCAGGAATTTCAAGGAGTGACGGGAAGACTGCGAGGTATCCAAAGTTTAAGAAGGAATAGAATAGATGCTTTTGCTAGTGATGGGATTCTGCTAATTGG
>NZ_JASJFF010000943.1:0-4364 GCF_030065435.1 Microcystis sp. M53603_WE2 | reverse complement strand
TAACCAGGGTGATGAAGTTATAATCAGAATTGTCGCAAAAATGGGATTGTAGTTCAATTGGTTAGAGCACCGCCCTGTCACGGCGGAAGTTGCGGGTTCGAGCCCCGTCAATCCCGTAAAAATCTAGATTAGAGTCGCCCATGACTCGTTATCCTGTGGGCAGTAGGACAAATAAACAGGATCCTACTGCCTAGATTTGTTCTAATTTACCGATAAACCAGCATTAGCTTGAATATAATCGGGTAATTCAATTTTTACCGGTTGTATCCGCCAGATTTCCTCGCAGTATTCCCGAATCGAGCGATCGCTAGAGAATTTTCCCATGCGGGCCACATTAAGAATTGCTAAACGACTCCAATGTTCTTGATCTTGATAGGCACGACCGACTCCTTCCTGACAATCGATATAGGATTGATAATCGGCCAGTAACATATAGGGATCATTGTAGATAAGATTATCCACAAGCGGGCGGAATAAACTACCATCACCCCGGCTAAAAAATCCCGAACCAATGAGGTCTAATACTGCCCGCAATTCTTCGTTATGGTAATAGTATTCTTGGGGATTATAACCGGCGGCTTTCTTAGCATAAACCTCCTCGGTTGTCAAGCCAAAAAGAAAGAAATTTTCCGCCCCCACCTCTTCACGAATTTCGATATTTGCCCCATCGAGAGTGCCGATAGTTAAGGCCCCATTCATGGAGAATTTCATATTACCAGTTCCCGAAGCTTCTTTCCCGGCCGTGGAAATTTGTTCGGACAAGTCGGCAGCCGGATAAACCCGTTGACCGACGGTGACATTATAATCGGGCAGGAAAACCACTTTTAAGCGTCCTCCAATCGTCGGATCATTATCGATCACTTCTGCCACAGAATTAATCAATTTAATGATTAATTTCGCCATAAAATAACCCGGGGCTGCCTTACCACCAAAAATAAAGGTACGGGGGGTAATATCGAGATTGGGATTATTTTTGAGGCGATGATAGAGAGTAACGATATGTAAAACGTTGAGATGTTGCCGTTTATATTCGTGAATGCGTTTTACCTGCACATCAAAGAGGGTACTAGGATCAACTTTAATGCCGACTTTTTTATCGATATAATTGGCTAAATCTGCCTTAATATCGTATTTAATTTGTCGCCAAGAGTCCCGAAATCCCCCATCATCCACATAGTTTTCTAAACCGCGTAAATCCTCCAGATGCTTAATCCAATTTTCGCCGATTTTTTCGGTAATCGCAAAAGTCAAGCGGGGATTACTAGAAACTATCCAGCGCCGGGGAGTAACTCCATTGGTTTTGTTGCTAAACTTTTCGGGAAAGAGTTCATAGAAATCGCGCAGAACATCTCTTTTTAGTAATTCTGTATGGAGGGCTGCCACCCCATTAATTGCCTGGGAACCCACACAGGCGAGGTGAGCCATACGGACGTATTTTTCGCCGCTTTCATCGATTATAGACAAACGGGACATTTTGCCGTCATCATGGGGATAAATAATGCGAATTTTATCCAAGAAACGATGGTTAATTTCGTAGATAATTTCCATTAATCGCGGTAAAAGACGACCAAAAATACTCAAAGGCCATTTTTCTAAAGCTTCTGGCAAAAGAGTATGATTGGTATAGGCGAAGGTATTTTGAGTAATAAACCAAGCTTTATCCCAATCGAAATGATGCACATCAATTAACAAGCGCATTAACTCAGCTACCCCGACAGAAGGATGAGTATCATTCAATTGTACCGACCATTTTTGATGAAAATTATCGAGACTGGGGTTTTCATGTAAGTGAATACGAATCAGATCCTGTAGGGAACAGGAAACAAAGAAATATTGCTGTTCTAAACGCAGTTCTTTGCCTTGAATTGGTTCATCATTAGGATAGAGAACTTTACTGATATTTTCCGAGTGAACTTTATTATCCACCGCACCATAATAATCGCCGCGATTAAAGCGTCCAAAATCAAAAGATTCACAAGCTTCTGACTTCCAGAGACGCATGGTATTAGCGGTGTTAACTCGATAGCCGAGAATTGGGGTATCGTAGGGAATTCCTTTGACTACATAATCGGGAATCCAACGACTGCGATAATTACCATTTTCGTCGGTATAGGATTCGGTATAACCGCCAAATTTTACCTCTACCGATGATTCCGGTCGGGCAATTTCCCAGGGATTTCCATACTGTAACCACTTATCGGTTATTTCCACCTGCCAACCGTCGTGGATTTCTTGATCAAAGATACCAAATTCGTAGCGAATACCGTAACCAATAGCTGGAATTTCTAGGGTAGAAAGGGAATCGAGATAACAGGCAGCTAAACGACCTAAACCACCATTTCCTAACCCCGGTTCTTCTTCCTGGGCAATTAATTCTTCTAGTTTTAATCCCGATTCGCTGACAGCTTTCTCGACTTGTTCGTAGATACCGAGATTAATTAAATTATTAGCCAAATGGGGACCGACTAAAAATTCGGCCGAGAGATAACAAACGGTTCTGACATCTTTTTTTAGATAGGTTTGTTGGGTGGTTAACCAACGCTGCAATAAACGATCACGGATGGTATAAGCTAAGGCCATGTAAAGATCGTTTTTGCTGGCTAATTCCGGTAATTTACCTTGAATATAGAGTAAATTATCCCTTAAAGCCCGTCGGATAGTTTCTGTGTCTAATCCTGTTCTGTCGTCTTCGATGATAATCGGACAAACAAAACTCGTGTCTGGAGATGTATCCATAGGAGTGTTTTTACTGAAGATTGGCTGCTCTTAGTCTAAGATAACCCGCCCTGAAATTTTATCAAGAAAAGCTTAAATCTTGACTAAGATTAAGGTATAGTAATGATGAAGTTAAGGTGATTAAGTTTCAATTACCGATAGGAAGCGAAAATAGGGGAAAGTTTGAGCAATGCGTGCTTTTGTGACGGGTGGAACGGGTTTTATCGGGGCGAATTTAGTGCGATTGCTTTTAGTCGAAGGCTACCAAGTGCGCGTCCTCGTCCGTCCCCAGAGTAATCTCAGAAATTTGCGGGGTTTAGACGTGGAAATTGTCCGGGGTAATTTAAATGATGAGAACTTATTTAAATTAATGGTCGGATGCGAAGTTCTCTTTCATGTAGCGGCGCACTATTCTCTCTGGCAAAAGGATAGACATCAACTCTACCAAAACAATGTTTTAGGTACAAGAAATGTGCTAGAATCGGCGCATTTAGCGGGAGTTGCCAGAATAGTTTATACCAGTTCTGTGGCGGCTATTGGAGTAGGTAAAAAGGGTGAAAGTGTCGATGAAACTTATCAAAGTCCCGCCCATCAATTGGTGGGTTATTATAAAAAATCAAAGTATTGGGCAGAACAGGAAGCATTGAAAGCAGTGCAAAGAGGACAGGATATCGTTATAGTTAATCCTAGTACGCCGATAGGAGCCTTTGATCTTAAGCCTACACCCACTGGCGACATTATTCTCCGTTTTTTGCGGCGAAAAATGCCCGCTTATGTGAATACGGGATTAAATCTAATTGATGTGCGCGATGTGGCCTGGGGACATTTATTAGCTTTAGAAAAGGGAAGAACTGGCGAAAGATATATTTTAGGTCATCAAAACACTTCTTTAAAAACCTTGTTGACAGAATTAGCCGAAATTACCAGCATAAATGCTCCGAAAATTGTTTTACCTTTTTGGATTCCTTTACTAATAGCTTGGCTGGATGAAAAAGTTCTTCCTGTCTTCGGAAAATCGCCCTCTATACCCCTTGATGGCGTGAAAATGTCAAAACAGTCCATGTACTACGATTCCTCGAAGGCAGTGCAAGAACTGGGCTTACCGCAATCGCCGATTAGACAAGCTTTAGCTGATGCCGTCAATTGGTTTCAAACCAATGAAGACATTACTTATTAAGACTGAGTAGGAAGGGAAAAAGATGGTCTCAATTGTGCTGAAATGCTTAAGTAGTTAGGTGTTAAAAGTTGTCAGACACCCCCCTTATCAAGGTAGTAGGGTTGATTCATGAATCAACCCTACTATGAATCAACCCTAGGGACAGGGGGGATCAGACGCAAAATCTATTTAATAATTCATCTAGGAAAACCTGTTCTTGCTAAAATAACTCCAATTTTAAGCGCAATCATCCCCCCAAAAACACTGCCGAGCCAATAAATTAAACCGAAAGTCAAGTTTCCCTGCTCTAAAAATTTGTTGACCTCCAAACTATAGGTAGAAAAAGTTGTATAGGAACCACAAAAACCCGTGGCAATCATCAATCCTAATTCTGGGGCAATTATACGAATATTTTCCATAACCATAGTAAAGATATATGCAATAATTAAACAGCCAGAAACATTGACAAAAAATGTCGCCCAAAATCCCCATT
>NZ_JASJFF010001098.1:0-3082 GCF_030065435.1 Microcystis sp. M53603_WE2 | reverse complement strand
TGGGAGTGATCGGGGGGAAATTTAGGCACTTTTTCCCTGAAAATTAGGTAATTGGCCACCTCAAAACTGGTAAAACCCCACACCCCACACCCCACACCCCACACCCTGCCACCACCGAAAAACTTTTTGCCGCAAACCCTAGTTAGTCCCAGCCTCGTCCGTCTTTCCCTGTTTCCATTATTTTTTCTGGCTTGTCGCCTGGTAATTATTATTATCGCCAAAATAAAAGGATAAATTTGTCAATCTTTGTAACGAAAAATCAAGAAAAACTGTTCTCACCGTATCGCCCCGAACCCTTCTGGGGAAATTTGTTACAATGAATACAAAGGGACTCCCTGCGCCAGATCCCATCCCTAGTAAAAAATTGCCGAGGTGGGGAGCGGAAGCCAATAGTTCCGATCGGGACGGCATTTGTCAGAGTTTCCCGCTTCCTTTAGTTTTAGGGGGAAAAGCCATGAAATCTGGAACATTATTATCGCCCGATCGACCGCTGCCAGAATTTCTCCGGTCAGCTATCCAAGACCGCTTTCCGGGGAAAGCGATCGATGATCTCAGCATCCGCTACTATGAAAGCGTCGAGGATGTGGGAGGGGAGTATTTTAACGATCGGGTGTTGCCTGCCTGTAGCGATGAGCCAGTCGTCCGCTATCTTGTCCCGTTTATATCCTACGTCCGTCTAGGAGAAGCGTTAGTTTTGGATCGGCAAGACGGTCTTGTGGTTTACGAAACCGAACGAGATGTTCCCTGCACGGAAACCGGACCTTTCTGGTTGGTGACTCCTAAATCGCGCTGAAAAAGCAAACCCAAGTTAAGCAGCTGAATTGGGAAAACTTAATAGTTAGGGTTGGCTGAATAAATCTAAAAACCTTGTTGGGTAAGACTTTTAGACTTTGGGGAGGTCAAAAAGTACCAGATATGGTAGTGATCAGGGGGAGAATTCAGGGACTTTTTCCCTGAAAATTAGGTAGTTTACCAGATGAAAATGGGTAAAACCCTACACCCCACACCCCACACCCTGCCCCCAGGAAAGACTTTTTCAGCCAACCCTAGTTAAGACTCGACGGGTGGAGTCGGCAAGCAGCAAAACCCGTCGAATTTTTATAACGCTTGCGATCGCAACCAAGCCACGGGTAAATAGAGCATTTTCTTGGTTAAAGGCACGAAGGCACGACGGGCGAAGACATCGTAATTATTTGCTTCAATTACGTCTAAAATGCCTTGATAAAGCAGTAAAGCCGCCCAAACCGGCCAACGGGAATCGGGATTAAGGGCGCGAATCCCCCTTTCGGCGGAATCGTAGTAATAACGGGCCCGCTCAATTTGGAAGCGCATTAACGCCTGCCAACGGTGATCATTAACCCCTTTGAGTAAATCGTCTTCGCTGTAGTTAAAACGCTCTAAATCCTCTAAAGGTAGATAAATCCGCCCACGATGGACATCTTCCCCCACATCCCGCAAAATATTGGTTAATTGATTGGCAATACCGAGATCGATCGCTTCTTCTTGCGGAATATAGACGCTTTGATTGCGCCGCCAAGGGGCAGAGCGATCGTCATCTTCCAATCCTAACACCGCGCTGGACATTAACCCCACCGTCCCCGCCACCCGATAGCAGTACAGTTTTAGTTCATCAAAGGTTTGATAACGACTGCGATAGAGGTCCATCTGTTGCCCGGCGATCATATCCCGAAAGGGTTGGATATCCATGGGGAACTTTTCTAGAGTATCCACGAGAGCGACATCGGCATCCTCGATGGCAACCCCAGAAAAGACGGTTTCTAGCTGTTTTTCCCATAAATCAAGGGTTTCAGGTGTAGTTAACCGGGCTTGGGGTCCATCGACCAGTTCATCGGTACGACGACACCAGACATAAATTGCCCAGATCGCTTGACGTTTTGCTTTCGGCATCAGGAGAGTACCGAGATAAAACGTTTTGGAATACTTCTCTGTAATCCGGCGACAGAGTTCGTAGGACTCCGCAAGGGAGACGAGGGGTTTGGTGGGGTGGGTCGGTTTTGGCAATTGGAGCATTCTGCTGGGGCGGAATGATTGACTTAGATTAACGGCGAACTGTGGCTAATGATATAGCATTGTCTCACTCAAGGCCATTTTCGTCATTAGTCCCTAGCCAGAGAATTAACGAGCGCTGGACACTGGTGTAGATTGGGTTTTATTCGGGTTTAGCGGTGCTGCGGGGTGATCTTTGCTGATCACTGCTGCCGCTAATTTCCCCGATAAAACGGCTCCTTCCATGCTTCCTAAATATTTTTGCATGGTATAGTCACCGGCGAGATAAAAATTCTCGATCGGAGTTTTTTGAGAAGGTCGATAAGCTTGTCGGCCAGGGGTGGCTTTATAAACTGATCGGGGAGTTTTCACCAGATGATATTTTAACAATTGACTGGGATTATCGCCAGTAAAATGTTGGGGAAAGAGTTTTTCTAGTTCTTTCATCGTGGCGGCGATAATTTCTTCATCGGATTTGCTAATCCAATCCTGAGCGGGAGCGAGAACTAATTCTAACATCGAGCGATCGGGGTTAGCGTATTCTTTACAGGTGTTGCTCATGTCAGCATAAACACTGAGTAAGGGCGAACGGGAGAATAATAAATGATCGATGTCGGTTAGTTTGCGATCAAACCAGAGGTGTAAATTAATGACGGGAACCCCTTCTAATCCTTCTAATTTTTGAAAGAATTTATCTTCTTGCCAAGGTTTAGGTAGTAAAACTTTTAAAGGATCTACCGGCATCGCAGACACATAAAGATCGGCTTCAAAAAGATAATCTTCCCCACCGTCTAAACCGCGCATTAAGAAGGCTTTAACTGTGCCATCTTCATTTAAGATAATCTCTTTTAAAGGGGCATTCAAGCGCACTTCTCCACCTCTAGCGGTGATGTAATCGACTAAAGGTTGGCAGAGTCTTTCCGGGGGTGAACCGTCGAGAAAAGCCATTTTTGAGCCGTTTTTCTCCTGTAAAAAGCGGTTGAGGGCTGTTAGTAGAATCGTGGCGGAAATCTCGTTAGGATCGATAAAGTTTAGGGCTTTCGACATAGCGATAAACACTTCTTTTTCTACCCTA
>NZ_JASJFF010001251.1:0-1780 GCF_030065435.1 Microcystis sp. M53603_WE2 | reverse complement strand
GGGTTAGCCGATAATAGCGCCTACGAGGGCTTTTTTGCTTGGCGCGACCGTCTTTATAGTCAATACCGTCAAACTATCACCCCGGGAAGTTCCACCCCTCCTATCGATTCCCCCAACTCCATCCAGATTGAATAGCAGCGCTTGACTAGGCTGGTGGGGTTTGGGGTGTGGGGTGTAGGGTGTAGGTTGTGGGGTGTGGGGTGTGGGGTGTAGGGTGTGGGGTGTAGGGTGTGGGGTGTGGGGAGATTAAATAAAAGCAATCTACTGATCACTGATTACTGATCACTGATTACTGATTACTGTTAAGATTCCCGTAAAACGTAGCCCACACCACGCACGGTATGAATGAGGCGTTTTTGACCACCAGCCTCCATCTTCAGGCGTAAATAGCGAATATACACCTCAATAACGTTTGATTCTCCTTGAAATTCGTCTCCCCAGACATTTTCGAGAATTTGATCCCTCGATAATACTTCTTTGGGGTGAATCATGAGGTAGCGCAGCAGTTCAAATTCCTTCATCGTCAACTCAATATTTTTGTTTTTATAGGAGAGACGACGACTGGCTAAATCTAATACTAAGTCACCGAAACCCAATTGTTCGGGGGTAATTTCCAGAGGTTGCAGGTAAAAACGGATTAATTTGAGAAAAGATTGCGAATTATAGGGTTTGAGAAAATAATCGTCGGCTCCCGCTTCCAAACAGGCGAGACGTTCTTCTAGGGTTTCTTGAGATACTAACAAAATAATATAAACGCGACTTCCCTGGGAACGTAAACGACTACAAAAATTCACACCAGCCTCCGCTGCGAGGAAGCGATCGAGTATAATCATCGCTGGCTGCCAACTTTTCACTTCTGGGAAAGCGATATCAATGCTAGGCACGATCAGGGGACGATAACCTGCTTCTTTCAAGTCCGCACTAGCTAGTTTAGCGATATTCTCCTCAATTCCCACCAAGAGAATTGAAGAATTCGGAACGGATGTACTCATAAATCAGCAGCGGTAAAGAAATAGGAAAGACAGGGAGGGGACTACCTAATTATAGTTAATTGATTCTTGCCTAACCGATTTAATAAAAAAGTTAACGCTGTGGTGCGTTGGACAAAATTACCATTGATAGACCAACCGGTCACTCGATCGGGGGACGACCAAAGGCTAAGATGATCCACAGGCGGATCCGCATAAAAATTTTCTCCACCGCTACCCAATAAACAGGAACTCCAATGGGTAAAATAATCGTGACTAAGGCGATAAATGGGAAAATTACCGATTAATGGCACTCCCCACCCGTCTAGAGCTATTAAAGCTGCAATTTTTGCCCCTTGAGCTTGCCAATAATGAGCTAAAGCGATCGCATTTACCACCCCCGCACTAAACCCAATCAAGGTTAGAGCTTCTCCCGGTGAAAAAGCTTTATTTAAGCAAGAAAAAGGCGAAATAATAATATAGGGACTTAATTTGACCGATTGGCTCCCCAGATGTCCTAAAAAATCCTCGGTCAATCTAGAATCATGAAAACCCGTACAAATTACCAAAGACATAAAGTTAAGTAAAAATCTATGAGGGGTCAGTTATCAGTTATCAGTAATCAGTAATCAGTAATCAGTCATCAGTCATCAGTTTTTTCTCCCTGCTCCCCTACTCCGTCTCCCCACACCCTACATCCCACACCCCACACCCCACACCCCACACCCCACACCCCACACCCCACTTCCCCACTTCCCCACTTCCCCACTTCCCCACACCCCACACCCCACTTCCCCACTTCCCCACTTCCC
>NZ_JASJFF010000549.1:0-20717 GCF_030065435.1 Microcystis sp. M53603_WE2 | reverse complement strand
GAGCAACTGGAACATCTCCCCCTAGATGTTAAGTCTGATTGCCCAGTCATTCTCAACAAGCACTGTTTATTGAGAATGACCGGGGGAACCCTGAAATTTTCGGCTTAGTTGGTGGCAGCTTGCCGCCAACTCACTCCTCTAGATAAGTATTTTGACTCAGGCATCTTCCTCTTTTGAGACGTTGTGACACTTAGGGTGCGGAATGTGGGATCGAATGCAGCAACGCCGAAAAGCGCATTCGTTCAAGGCAAAGTAAACTGTTGCAAAAATTTCCAGACCACTTCACTAGCATTGATTGCCTGACTGTTCTTGCCCACTAGATTTTCATGGTCTCGATTGCTAAAATCGTTTTGGTTAGCTCGTCTCATGATTCGCCCTCCAGGCCAACCATGACCTCCTCCCTCAATGCGATAGAGCATGACGGTGGCATTTTGATGACAACCTGAATACTGGTAAGATACCACTTTAGTCCCATCATGCTCCGTGTCAGGAAGTTTTTCCTCTTTTGGCGTTGCCGAGCAGCCATTATTTTTGCGCCAAAATGCCACCGTCTCAGGAACTGAAAGGATTTCTCCTCTGGCACCCACTGTCATTTCTCCTCCTACCCAAGGGACAAGTCTATCCTCAGTGCCATTGATCATAAGTACGGGAATAGGTCTTTGGGGCCGACATCTAGATTCGAGGGATTTTGCCATCGTCGAACTGACAGAGGCGATCGCAGCAATTTGGTTAGCCATTTCGCATCCTAATCTTTGGGCAAAAAACCCTCCATTGGAACCCCCAGTAACATAGATTCTTTTTCTGTCAACATTCCTCAATTTTTCTACGTCTTCAATCACAGCCCGAACGAAAGCAACATCGTCAATTTCTGGGTGAACCTCAGGGGTGTTGCGTCCGTCATTCCATTGCCCCCCAATAGCACCTAAGTCAATGCCGTTAGGATAGACAACGAGAAAATCTTCTCTATCAGCTAAATCGTTAAAGCCAGTTTTCGCCGCCATGGTATCCCCCTGACCAACACCACCGTGAAAAGCTAACAACAGTGGCATAGGTCTGTCCCTAGTATAAGAACCAGGAGTGTAAAGATAGTAACTTCTTTCTAACCCTTGATTGTATAGAGTTCTCAAGACCATATCTTGATTGAGATTAACTCTCCTTCTTCTTCTCATTGTCTGCGATAGTAACTGTTCCTTTAAACTTTCTTGGGGTTGTGGCTGGCTGGCATAACAAGCGGTCAAAAATAAGAGAGTAAGCAGACATAAAAGAAAAATCATGCTTGTCATTCGCCTGAGCTTTCCAATTTTCATTTTAAGCAAATTGTCAACATTATAAGGGAGTGATTGGGTTTAAGGAAGCCAAGACCAAATTTCGATCTGGAAGAAACGCACAATTGGACTGGAAAAAGCGACAATGAAGGGTTTCATCGGCCCTTCAATCTTAGCATAGCCCGTCATCCCAGTCTTAAAAAGGTGTTTTTCATAAGGAATTTCCACCAAAACCTTCACAACTGGTTCTGAAGACAAATCGCCTGTTGTTGTGCTGTTGTCAGCCGAGGGGGTAATGGAGACAACTTTCCCCATAATGGTTTCCGTGGGATAGGCATTGAGTTTGATTTGAACCTTCTTACCAATCGAAAATTGTCCGACATCGTACTCTGGAACTTGCACTTCTGCCAAGATCTTGGTAGCATCTTGCGCTGTCGCAAAGGTCTCTCCTTGATCCAAATAGCTACCCACTTTGGTGTCCAGATAAGGAGTTACTAGATAACCATCCAAGGGCATGACTAAGGTGGTGAGTTTGAGTTTATCTCGCTCTTGCTGCTCTTGTTTCCTTAAGCGTTCTAGCTCGGCACGAGCCACTTCCACATCCTGCCGAGCCGCTTCAATCTCGTCGGGGTAGGGACCGGCTAACAGTAACTTGAGCTGAGATTCACTTGTCTCCAAAACTCTTTGCTTGCTTGCTAGCTGGCTGCGTGCTTGTTCGATTACTTGTTGCTGTTGTAACAAAGCCTGGCGCTTTTCTTCCGCTTCAATTTTCTTGGTTTGAGCGTTCCTTTGGGCATCTTCTACAAGATTTAGGGCAATTGCTCCCTCTTTGTAACCTTCTTCCAGGCGAGAAGCCTCACGGAAATAAAAATCAGCTTGGGTGAGCGCGCTTTCTATTTGCTTCTTGATTACCTCTAAATTTTGCTTGTCCACTGCTACCTCTTTCTTAGCTTTATCTACTTCTTCTCGAGCTATCTTTACCTGATTGCGGGCTACTTCCACATCTTCCTTTCTTGGCGTGGCTAAAAGTTTAGCTAGATAAGATTGCTTAATTTTGACATCGCCTAGCGCTTTTTCGATTTGAGATTGCAGCGTCTCTATCGTATCTTCAATATCGACATCTTCCATCTGGGCAATGACCGTTCCTTTGCGGATTAATTGCTCGTTACCCCCTGGGAACATGACGCGAGTAATTTTGCTTTTACCATCAACTTCAGCCTGAATAGCCACCTCGGCGGGAGTGAGCAATTGCAGGGGACCTCCTGGCATAGTCCGATAAGGCAGAAAAAGCAGCGTTACCAAACCAGCTAGGATAAAAAATTTCAGATTTTTCTTCAGCCAAGGCTGAAAGCCCTGGCGAGAGCGACTTGAGGGCTTTTTTGAGTTCTTAGTCTCTTCTGTCAAGTTAGAAGGAAGCCCACTCGTACCTTGGGAATTCCGTCCCCTGAAGAACAAGCGAGAAACCTGTTTGCGAAAACCGATGAATACCAGGACGGAGACGATAATTATCGCTGATTCAGCCCCAAAAATTTCTGGAAAAAGTGTGTATAGACCTTTGGCAAAATTGGTAACGATCAAATAGATCATCAGTAAACAAAATAAGATACTCCCCAGACCAAACCCGGCAAGCATCAATTTTTCTCTCGTCGATAAAAAACTAGGCAGATTCCGCCCCTTGATCACCATCCCCCACGCTCTGAAAGACTGAGACATAAAGTTATCAGGCAGTCGGAAAAAAGCGATCAAGAAATAATAGCCATAGAGAGGCCAGAGAGGGCAAGCCATCAACACAAAAGTTGCCAAAGCTGCATGGGCGAGTAAGAGGAGCCAAATATGAAATGCTGTTCCTGAACTTCTCTGTGCGTACCAAAAAATCATACCAAAGCTAAAGATAAAAAGGCGCATGATCAAGGGAGTCCCATAGATCCAGAGTTGGGCCTTTCGTGGTACGCTTTGATAATCTCTCAGATCCACATGGAAGTGAGGCTTGAATCCTAAAGCTAAGGTCATGCCAAACACGCTGGAACGACCGCCATAGGCAGCAAACACCGTCCCTTGAATAATACGGCCGCATAAATTCAAGATTAAAATGTCAACTAAATAACTTAGGACAAAGGGTAAGCCATCAACAAAACGCCCCACGTCGTACCATAAAACCGTCCTATTATTCCAAAACGTCAATAGAGCAATAGGTAAAAGAGGCAGCAATAGCCAAGTTGACCATCTAAGCCAACGGTGGCAAGGGTGAGTCCAACGGGCTAGGCTAGTAAAAACGGCATCAGGGTTAGGATGTTTCCAAATAAAAAGCAACGAATGCTGCTTGGATTTTTTCTTGGTTGGCGAGGAGTTTTTGTGACCGTTTCCTTCCTCGGATTGAGAGGATGGCAATTGGTTTTGATGCGGTTCTAGTAGTCCAAAACTATCAATCTGTCCAGCAAAATTCTGGTAATCTTCTTCAGTGAGACTGATATTAAAGCGTTCTTGAAAACTAGCCAAGATTTCTGGTACAGATGTCACCCCATCCATAAGTTGACATAAAAAATATTCTTCTTCCCCGAATTCAAAAGTTTCCTGAGAGATGGGATCTTGAATAAAATAACGCTTGGCCGAGGTTTGACGATCTATTTTCCTGGTGACAAGCAAATCCTCACGCAAGCAATTGGAGAGAGGCATAGGCATAGAAGAGCTATTAATAAAAAATTATAGACATGATACTAGATTTATTTTAAAGCATAGTATATGGTATGGTTAACTAGGCTCTTCGGGACTTGGTATGGTTCGATAGGGGGGCATAAATCGACTAAATCCTTATCTGGCAAGAGATTTAATTGATTAGTTCGCTCTAGATAGAAAACAATTGGCCAAAATCGAAGCAATGCCTTTCTCTATAAGGGTTCCATCCCTTATAACCCCCGTCCATTGCATAACACAAACCGAAGAGCCGCATAGTATATTATATGGTTAACTATAAACTCTGATAGGTCGAGAACCATTTTATGAGAACGACTAAACATAAAAACCGACTCACGGGAGACATCTATACCGTAGCATCGAAGCCGCCGATGCACCTGGGCGGCAATAGTCCACCCTCGATCAATACAGCGTTCATTAAAACTGATGTTAGAATAAAAAAGCCAACGCACCCAGGTGTGCCAAGATGGGCGAATTGGTGGTTCTCGCCAGACAAAAAGCTTGACCAAAGTAAAATACCTGACAACAAGGGCGACATCGTTTGTAAATGAGGAATCGCAACATAATCAAGTTTTGTTATCTGCTGCCGGGCAGTCAGTGGATTTAAAACAGATGCTTGTGGAGGGGAATCTGGACGGGGTTTCAAGACAGAGATGACTTGGGACTAGACAAACCCGATGAAACAAGAATCTCCCGTCAAGCTACGCTGTGACGGTGAGAGTGTCAATGTAAAGCCGTGCTTCTAGCACGGGGTTTCCCACCCAATTTTTCTGATGAATTCGGCAAACTCACCTGCTCAGATTGCGATTATTGGCATGGCTGGACTGTTCCCAGGCGCCAAGGATCTGGCTACCTACTGGCAAAATATTCTCAGTAAGGTCAGCGCCATTCGAGAAGCCCCCGATGACTGGAATCCTGCCAATTCTTGCGATGATAATGGCGGATTATATACCTGTAAAGGGGGGTTTCTTGATGATATCGCCGAATTCGATCCCCTAGAATTTGGCATTATGCCCAACTCCATTGAGGGGGGCGATCCGGATCATTTTCTCTCCCTGAAAATTGCCCGGGATGCTTTGAAAGATGCCGACTATCTCGATCGCCCTTTCAACCGGGAAAAAGCTGGCATTATCTTGGGGCGCGGCACTTACTTCAATCGGGGTTTTGGCACGGTCATCCAACATGGTCTGATCGCCGATCAAACCATAGAACTGTTACAGCAAATCGTCCCCACTCTCGATGCCCAAACCTTGGGCCAGATCCGCCAAGAGCTAAAGGCCAGCTTGCCCCCCTTTAATGCCGAGATGTCCCCTGGATTAGTCCCTAATGTGGTGACTGGACGCATTGCCAACCGCCTCGATTTAATGGGTCCTAACTACTTAGTGGATGGAGCTTGCGCTTCCTCTTTGATTGCCGTTGATTTAGCAATCCAAGAACTGTTGAGCGGTCGCTGCGACATGATGCTGGCGGGGGGAGTCCAAGCCTCTACACCACCCCAGGTTCACATGGTCTTCAGCCAACTCGATGCCCTCTCCCGTTCTACCATCAAGCCTTTTGACCAGTCTGCCGACGGAACTCTTCTCAGTGAGGGCTTGGGAATTTTAGTGCTCAAACGCCTAGCTGATGCCCAAAAAGACGGCGATCGCATCTACGCAGTTATTCAAGGTATTGGCACTGCCAGCGATGGCAAAGGTTTGGGACTGTTAGCTCCCCGTTGGCAAGGGCAGGTACTGGCCATCCAGCGAGCTTACGAGAATAGCGGCATTGATCCAGACACAGTTACTCTTGTGGAAGCTCACGGCACGGGGATGCCCTTGGGAGATAGGACAGAAATTAAGTCCCTCACCCACATCTTTGGCCAACGTCAAGGGGAGATGCCCCACCGGGCCATTGGTTCGGTTAAATCAGCGATCGGCCACTGCATTCCCGCCTCCGGAGCCGCCAGTCTGATTAAAATGGCTTTAGCTCTTTATTATAAAGTCTTACCTCCTACCCTCTGTCAGCAGCCTCACCCCTGTCTAGAGGAAGAAAAGACTTCATTTTACGTCAATACAGAAGCCCGTCCTTGGATTAACGGACAGAGCAAAGAACCCCGTCGTGCTGGTATTGATGCCTTTGGTTTTGGGGGCATCGATGCTCACGCCATTTTGGAAGAATACGATCGCTCCCCTGATCTCCCAGAGAGGAAGCTGCCCTGTTCATGGCCCACAGAATTGTTCATTTTTTCGGGAGAGGAGACAGCCAATCTCATTGATTTAGTTGAACAGGTAGAGCGGCGGCTGCAGTCATCCCCCAATCTGCTCCTTTCTGACTTAGCTTATACCCTAGCTAACCGTAATCCTAGCCCTCACCGTCTGGCTATAGTTGCCAGCGAGAAGACGGATTTACAAGCCAAACTCCAACTGGCCAAGTCAAAACTAGCAGAACCTGGACGGACTCGTTTCCAGACTCGCAGTGGCATTTACTACGCTCAGGTACATCCAGAAGCCGAAGTAGGTAAAACCGCTTTCCTATTTCCGGGAGAGGGATCTCAGTACCCCAATATGCTCTCAGATCTCTGTCTCCACTTCCCGAAAGTGCGGGCTTGGTTCGACTTTTTAGATGATATATTTGGCAAAAATAGGAATTATCCGCCAAGTTACTTTATTTTTCCGCCGCCCACAGGCTTGAGCGAGGAGCAACGCCTCCTCGCAGCCAAAGAGTTGTATAACCTAGATCTGGCAACGGAGACAGTCTTTACTGCTAGTATGGCTCTCTACGAACTGCTCAAAGATCTGGAAATCCAGTGTGACGTGATGGTTGGTCACAGTACGGGAGAAAATACAGCCCTGATTGCATCTGGAACTATCCAACTGGCCAGCCGCCAAGAAATGGGGCAGAAAATTCTTGAACTTAACCAAATTTACCTAGATTTGACAGCAGAAGACCGCATTCCCCGAGGGACTCTGCTCACTGTTGGCGCTGTCGAAACTGCCATTTTGGCGGAGATGGTCGCCCAATCTTCGGGGCAACTCTACCTAGCCATGGACAACTGTCCTAACCAAGCCGTTCTCTTTGGTAATGAAGAGGCCATCAAGCAAGCGGCCAATCAACTCAGGGAATTAGGGGGAATCTGTACCCGTCTGCCCTTTGATCGTGCCTACCATACGCCCTTGTTTAACCAAGTGGCAGAAGCTCTCAGGGAATACTATCAGGGGTTGACCGTTGGACCAGGGCATACCCAACTCTACACTTGCGCTACGGCGGGTCCTTTCCCGCCAACACCACCGGAAATTCGAGAATTGGCCCTGAGCCAGTGGTCGAGCCAGGTGCGCTTCCGGGAAACGATTGGCCACCTCTATGAACAGGGAGTCAGAACTTTTGTCGAGGTCGGTCCTAGTAGCAACCTTAGCAACTTCGTTAGAGATATTCTCTCCGGGCAAGACTGCTTGGTTCTGGCAAGCAACAGCCAACGTCGTTCCAGTCTCGAACAAATTCAACATCTGTTAGCCCAGTTATTTGTCAACGGTCGCGCCCTCAATTTTGCTCCTCTCTACCAATACCGGCAAGTGGACCTAGTAAACCTAGAGACTGCCTCTCTAGAAGCAGCAGGCAACGGTAGGCAGAAAAGGCTCTTGGACTTGACCATGCCCAAGATGAAACTTACATCAGCTTTTGTCCACACCCTTGAGCAGAAGTTCCCCTCTGTGCCGCCAGTGGCAACGGGTAGAGAGGGCCAAGTCCAGGAGAATATTGAACTAACCTCAACTTTGCCGGTTTCCCCCCCAGAGAAGCCCCCTTTACAAGAGCAGATTTCTTCCCCCAGTTTCTCTGCCAGCTTCCCCGATATTCGTCTTCCTGTCTTCTTGAGTCACTTGGATTTGATGGAAGAATTCCTCAATAGTCAAGCTAGGACGATCAGCAGTTTCTATACAAACCCATTCTCCCATCAGCAGCAAGAAGCGGTTGGTCTGCCTTGGGTTGATGTAGAATCTGTTCCCCTCAGCTTTTCAGAGGCTTGGCCTTTCCTAGGGGAGATTATTGAGAAGGGCGAAGGCTACCTCTACTGCCGGCGACATTTCGATCTCCACTGGGATGACTTCATTTATGACCATATGCTAGGGGGCCCCTGGTCCCATCGGCAGCCTAGGGAATTTCCCTTGCCCGTGATTCCCTTCACCGTCAGCATGGAAATTATCGCAGAAGCTGCTGCCTTTCTCTGTGATGGACAGCAATGGGTCAGTCAGGTTGACAACGTGCGTAGCTATCGCTGGCTGGCTCTGGAACGGGGATACTTGGTTCTCGACATCGTTGCCCAACTGCAAGAGCAATTAGCACCAGATATTTGGGATGTCCACGTCCAACTGTTTCAGCCGTCGCGGGGCAGCGAGCGCCGTTTAGTCTTTGAGGGTGATGTCAGGCTCACCTCTCAACTAAATCCATCACCACCAGCAACCCCTTGCCAGTGGCAGGACTCCCAACCGTCACGCTGGTCAGACGAGCAACTTTATACGGAAGGTATGTTCCACGGACCGCGACTCCAGGGGGTCAAGCATATTCGCCAGGTCAGCCAGCAAGGGATTGAAGCTGATCTAGAAGTGATGCGCGTCGATAATTTTTTTAGAGATATTGCCAGACCCATCTTTCAGATTGATGCGCCACTTTTGGATGCGGCCGCCCAGTTAGTGGCCTACTGGGGTTCGGAGTTCTTTGGGGTGAATTTTCATACTTTTCCTTTCAGTGTTAGGGTTTTCGAGCAATATGCTCCTCCCTTGCCTGCCGGAACTCCCATCTCCTGTCGTGGTTGGTTAAGCTTTGACGGCGAGCGACAGCTTCAAGGTAATTTTGAGTTTCTCAACAGCGAAGACCTTGTTATTGCTCGCGTGTTCGGATTACTGGAAATCTTTATTCGTGTCCCTCTGGAGTATCATCAACTCCGCCGGGAGCCGCAAGTGGCCTACTGGTCCGAGCCTTGGCAAGAGGAAGTAGGTATGCTCTCCCGTCGGCTGACCTTAGTTCCCGTCAACTTTTTAGACGAATTGGGAGGGGTGATTAAATATATCATCGCTCACCTGATTTTCACCCAATCAGAGCGAGAATTTTGGTACAGTTTACCAGAGCAGGGTTCCGATCGTAAGCAGTGGCTCTTAGGGAGTTTGGTGGCCAAGGAAACTATTCGCCAGTTTGCCTTGCAAAAATTTGACTTGGCTCTGGGCCCCCTAGACGTGCAACTCTTCCCCACCGAGAGCGGTAACTTGCAAGTGTACTGCCCTCCACTGGAGAGGATGGGAGTAGTGCCTGAGGTTTCAATCAGCCAGAATCAGAACGTTTTTGTCGCCGCTGCGGTTGAACCAAGTATTGATAATCAAGAAAACTAACAGGCAGCGTTTGACAAGAGCGGCTAAGTGACTATAATGTAAACACAACATTAATTCTTGTTCAGTTGTTGTTTTTGAAAAGTGAGGTTAATTAATTTATGTCTGGGAAACAAAGTTTAATTTTTAGCCAAGAAGATATCGAAGCCCAAGTAATTGCTGTCTTAGAAAATATGACGGCCGATTGGGAATTGGAGGATGGCGGCAAAATAGATACAGAAACTCGCCTAATGGAAGATTTGGCTTTTGAATCGATCGATGTGGTGCAGTTGGTAGTAGCACTAGAAAAGAACTTTGAGCGCAAGGGATTACCCTTTGAACAACTGTTTATGAGGGATGGAGACTACGTTGATGAACTGGAAGTGAAAGAGATTGTTGAGTTCCTGCACAAAAATCTACAATAACTATAACAACTAATAGGAACTTGATACTCCCACGGGTAAACGCGTGGGATTCTTTGAAAGAGGATTTTTATGAATAAAGTTTTGATGATTGGACTCGATGGAGCGACCTTCTCTCTCTTGAATCCTTTGATGGAGGATGGTGTTATGCCATTCTTGCAGCGATTTGTCAAGCAGGGAGTGTGGGCAGATTTAATGTCAACCCCTAATCCCCTCACCCCGCCAGGATGGGTATCGATGATCACTGGCATGAGTCCTGATGCTCACGGTATCCATGATTTTTTGTATCCTGAACAGGTTGGCGAACAAATCTTTCTCAAGGTCAATGACTCCCGCAATGTTCGCTGTGAAACAATCTGGTCGATGGCCAATCGCTATGGCAAACGAGTAACGGCTTTGAACTTTTTTGGCATGGCTCCTCCCCCGCCTCTTGACGGCTATTCCATCTCTGGTTTCGTCACTTGGAAGCATTTACGGAGTGCCACCCACCCCTCTCAACTAATTGATACCATCAAAAACTTGCCTAATTTTGACTACAAACATTTAGGCATGGATATCACGGAAGAAAAGAAAACCATTCAAGGCATACCAGAAGAAGAATACGAAGATTGGATCGCCATTCATTCCCAGAGAACGAAAACTTGGGCTGATTTACTCGCTTATCTGATGACAAACGATCCCACGGATTTAACTGCCATTGTCTTGGACAGTCCCGACAAGCTGCAACACTTTTTCTGGCGCTATCTGTATCCACCACTGATGGGGACTGATGCGGATCCAAAAGAGAGCCAAATTCGCGAACTCTGTATTCAGCACTATCGAGATTTAGACGGCATGATCGAGCAGTTGGTGCAGTTGGCAGGACCTGAAACTAATGTCCTTCTGACCTCAGACCATGGATTCGGCACGACAACAGAAGTTGTGTATCTCAATGAATGGCTGGCCCGCCAAGGATACCTAACTTGGGGGGAAACAGCCCGGACGGATACGGACGGCAAGTTAACAGCAGACAGGATGAAAGATCATCTCATGCTGATTGACTGGCAGAAGACCATCGCCTATTGCCCTACCCCTAGCAGTAATGGAATTTACATTAAGAAAGAGACTCCTCTCAATCATGGTGTTAAAAAAGAAGATTACCGGCAATTTTGCCAAAGCTTGCAGCGACAACTTCTTGACTACAGAAATCCAGCCGACGGGGAACCGATCTTTCTTGAAGTCACTTTAAACCGAGCTAAACTTGCTGGAAGACCAGAAGCGGAAAATTCCCCTGACATGACTGTCAGGTTGCGGGATGGGGGCTTTGTTTCCATTTTGAAATCCACAGAGGTGGTCAGGCCTAGAGTCAAACCCGATGGAACTCACCGTCCGGCTGGAATTTTCATCGGTTCTGGTCCTGATTTTGTCAGCGGCCAACACTTACAACCTCTATCTATTCTCGATATTACGCCTTTGTTGTTATACTGCTTGCAACTGCCAATTCCCACTAATCTAGAAGGAAGAGTTCCCCAAGAAGTTCTCAAACCTGAAGTTCTTAAGGCTCGTCCCATTAATTATCAAGACTTCTCTGACAGTTGGGAGAAGGAAAGTGACGAAGAGGAAGCAGAAATTTCTGAGACCGAAAAGGAGGCTCTTCTCCATCAACTTCAGTTACTGGGTTATATGGAATAAATCTGATTAAACATCTCCCAGAATTGGGTTATAACCGTTATGATACCGATTTAAAATCCCAGTTTCCGGAGATGTCTAATCTAACTTTCTCAACTTTACCCTTTAAAGACAATGCCTACAGTTCAAGTTGATCCAGTTCACCAGATATTCTTAAACTACCAGTGCTTGGGAGAAGGGGAAGATTTATTGCTTATCCATGGGCTAGGAGCTAACCTAGCTTTTTGGTATCCCGGTATCGCTTCTGCCCTGGCCCAGCACTACCGCGTGATTATTTATGACCTCAGAGGCCATGGCAAAAGTACAATATCTGACTCTGGCTATACTCTGACTCGGATGGTACAAGACCTGCGAGTGCTGCTTGAGTATCTCGAAGTCGAAAAAGTTCATCTTGTCGGGCATAGTTTTGGAGCGAGGGTTGCTCTCCTTTATAGCATTTCCCATGCTCAGCAAGTTAAGTCTCTGACAGTAGCAGATACTCAATTACAATGCTTGCAAGCCAAGATGCGGCTGCGGGATTGGCCTCATTGGCAGAGTTGGCGACAAAAACTTCTAGAACAAGGAGCACCCCTGCCGTCAGAAGATCAGATTATTGATTTTCACCTGCTCGACCAGTTGAATACAACTGTCAATGAACTGACCAAACCTTCCTTAAAAAACCGTGATATGGGCAGAAAAGGAAAGGAGCGATGGCAAAAATTGATGGCAACTGCTGCCAAGCAAGAATTTGAGCAGGAAACTGAAATAACGACGGCTAAATTGTCACAAATTATTCAACCAACTCTAGCAATTTATGGAGAGAAGTCTCACTGTCTGCCGACTTGCTCCCAGTTAAAGAACTTACTTCCCAATTGTTCGGAGGTAATTATTCCAGAAGTAGGACACTTTTTTCCCGTGATTAAACCCGATCAATTTGTGCAAGTGATCTTGAATTTTTGCCAGAAGGACAATCGGTTTTTAGAGAGAAAGTTGTTGGTCAGTCCAGCTTTAGAAAAATAGTGATAACTACTGCTTTTCTACAACAGCATCTCCGTCATGACTTGAGAAAATTGGGAACCAACAGTCCATGTCTAATCAGCAGAAAGTGGCAATTGTTACAGGTGGCAGTCGAGGCATTGGTAGAGCGACTTGTTTAGCTCTTGCTGGGCAAGGCTTTTCTGTTGTCGTCGTCGGCACCAACCCTGAGCGCATTGAGCAGACTCTCAACTTAATCAATGATAAATGCAATCCTTCCCCAGCTTCCCATCTCGGACTAGCACTAGATGTTAGGAAGGAAGCAGATATGGAGGAAATGGTCAACCAAGCAGTCGCCCATTTTGGTAACATTGACTTACTTGTTGCCAGTGCTGGATTGGGGAAAAAAGTCAGATCAGACCGTTCACTGCCCCGTCCGACTACTGAACTTTCCTTAGATGAATGGCACGATCTCTTGGAAGTTAACCTAACAGGAATATTCTTAAGCAATCGTGCCGTTTTGCCGATCATGATCTCACAAGCATCGGGTCAGATTGTGAATATTTGCTCGTCAACAACACCCTATGGCTTAAGGGGGGAACCTTACGCTCCCGCTTATTGTGCCTCCAAGTTTGGCGTGGTAGGATTAACTGAATCCCTTGCTGAAGAGGTGCGCCCCTATGGTATTCGTGTGCAAGCAATCTTTCCTGGTTTGGTAGAAACTGGCATGATTGCTAAAACTGCGTTAGCCCGTCGTTATGGTGGACTGCTCACAGTAGAAGATGTGGCAGCAATTATTGTTTATTTAACTCAACAGCAAGACGATACTGTAATTGTCCACCCCCACCTACTTCCTGTTTTAGAAAGATAATCGAGGGGATTGTCAAGGAGAAGATTCAATTATGAGCCAGCAAACAGGGTCTAATTTAACCGATCAAGTCACAATTATTACAGGAGCTAGTGGAGGCATTGGTCTTGCCTGTGCCAAGCGACTCTTGAACCAACACCATAAAGTGGTATTAGTAGATATCAATCCAGAAAAATTGGCTAGTGCCGTCGAAGAATTAGTTACAATTGCTCCACCAGAGCAAATTCTCAGCTTGGTACTTAGTGTCTGTGATGAAAATGATATGGCGGCAATGGCCAGCAAGACAGTAGCTCATTTCGGGCGGATTGACAACCTCATTGCTTGCGCTGGTATTCTGCGAGTGGGAGAGGATTTGAAAACAATCTGGCAAACCTCTTTGGAGGAATGGCGGGCAGTGATTGAAACTAATTTAACTGGGACTTTTTTGAGCAATCGAGCCGTTATCCCCGCTATGATTGAACAGAAACAAGGGGATATTATTAATATTTCTTCGGTTTCTGGCCGTCAAGGTCGGCCCTTCGATGGCCCTTATTGCGCTTCCAAATTTGGCATTATCGGACTGTCTGAATCCCTGTCGGAAGAAGTTTCCGCTTGGGGAGTGCGGGTACAGACTATTTTACCAGATGCTATTGATACACCTCTGTGGAATCAAAATGGCCCAAGTGTGCCTAAACCAACTTACGCTCTTCCTCCAGAAAGGGTGGCTGAGTTTATTAGCTATCTTCTGAGTTTACCTAGAGATACTTTCTTGCTCAATCCCGTCCTGATGGCTTTTAAGAGCCGCAAAAAACGTACTAAGATTAAGTAACGGACTGGCCTAAAATTGATACTCCCGCCGATAAATCGGCGGACTTCTGCTAACAGTAAGTTAAAGGTTACTACGGCCTACCGAGCCAGACTTCTAGCCCTCCTCGCGGGTTGTCAGTATAGACCCACTTGCCATTTTCCCTCACGGCGATTTTAGGTGCAAAAGGATTGGCCGTACCCGCAAAAAATCCGTGGGGAGTCGAAACTAAATTTCGCAAGCCAATATTGTAGGGATTGCCAAACCCGTGCTGCTCCACTGGCAGCCAGTTTTCTCCGTCATAAGTTCGCCACAATTCAAACCCACTTTGATTTTTGATGAGATTTTCTAGTCCCACTTTATCCAGATAGCGCCGCGCTCGCTCTTCCAGTTTAGTGTGATCGAACCAAGAGAGAATAACACTACCATTACAAGTTCCTAAATAAAGCCAACCGTCATGAATTCCCATGTGCCAAAAATAGCCATTAAAAAAATTGCCAAATCCTGGTTGTAGATAGCTAATAGGGCGTTTTTCGCCTTGGGGAGTCTGACGGGGGGAACCTACCACTAGCTCCCAACTATCATCGGGAAAAATGCGGATCAATTCCCCAGGTGCAGGTCCGATGCGATTGATAATATCATACCCAGAGTTTTGAATCGCACTCCCCACATATAAGGCATCGTTGAAAACCATCATGCAGGCTGCAATCTGGTTGAGCGGGCCGCGATAGGCTCCTTGGTCAATCACCTTTACCCACTTATAGGGGGGTTGGCCCAGACAGTCACTCCGCCAAACTTGGAACCCAGTACAATTGAAAGTACCGGCGTAAAGCTGATCTCGAAAAGGACAGACAGCAAACACGGCTTCATTGGTCGGATCACCAAAACCGTTAAGGCTACAGGGCAGCCATTTTCCTCCCAGAGGATCACTGCTTTCGTAAATAATGGTGTAGTCTGAGGTATTGTGCTTACTGTTGCGAGAGCCAGTGGGAGAAGTATATAGCTTACCACGAAAGGGAACTAAAAACCTGATACTGGTGATCGGCAGGCCGACAATACCATATTCAGAAGCAGGCTGGAAAGTCTCTCCATCTTCAGACCGTAAGATTAAAGCTCCAGGCGCTCGGCCAGGGCAGGTACTCGCCACATACAGGGCGGGCTGGGAATCGGATTCTCCCTGGAAAACCATCATGTGGCGGTAGCCCATCTCCCTCGGCACCATTCCCCCCTCACTGCCCACTACCATTGGAGATTGGTAAACATATCGCCATTCTTTGGTCACGGGATTGTAACGCCAGATTTGGGAGCGTCGATCTACTTGCTCATATAAGCCCTCCACATCATCGGGACATTCAATTGGCCAGACCTCAAGCCCCCATTCTTCAATGCAGCGATGCAATTTGAGAGCACAGAGCAGAGAGCGGGTTGTACCCACAAATAAATGATCTTTAAACCACGCCATAGAGTGGGCGTGAGTATTGTGTCCATCGCCGAAACCATTTTCGCAGATCTTCGAGAAATTGGGAAATTTCAGTCCTGCAGGAGGGGAAGGGTCAAAGGGTCGCTGTCTAGGCGAAGTAACCATATTTGGGATACAATAAGTGACAAAGTTAAGGAATATTATTATAACTCCTAAATTTACTCATGTCGGCCACCCCACCCTTATTTATTCTGGCTTCTCCCCGTTCGTTTACTTCTCTAACCAGCGCCATGTTAGGGCAGCACCCAGAAACCTATGGAGTCCCAGAAATCAATCTTTTTTATGCTGATACAATCGAAGATATTCTCCAGCGCCTGAAAGATGAAGGACAGGCTCGAAAAACCCACGGACTTTTACGCACTATTGCCCAACTCTATGCTGGAGAACAGAGTTTCCCTGCCATTAAAATGGCTCATCGCTGGCTCATGCAACGTTCCCATAAGACTGGAGGAGAAGTTTATCTCGAACTGTGTGAGAAAGTTCAACCCCTGTGCATTGTCGATAAGTCTCCCGCTTATTCTCTATTTATTGAAAATCTTCAAAGAATTCCCAAGACTTTCCCTGATTCATACTACCTCCATCTCGTCCGCCATCCGCGAGGACAAGGAGAATCGGTCATGAAACTGGTACCGGAGGTTCGCATCGGCAAAGCCCCGAAAAAAGCTATTTTCGGAGCGCCTAAAACTCCTAACCCAACTATGCTTAACACTCTAGATCCCAGCCAAAAAACTGCTGTGATTGACTATCAATTTCTCTGGTATCGGATGCAGAGCAGAATTATGGAATTCTTGGAATCTATACCACCCGAAAAACAAATGCGGCTGCGGGGAGAAGATTTGTTGGGCAATCCCCCTCTTTACTTTGAGAAAATCTGTCGCTGGTTAGGCTTGTCTTGGAATGAAGGAGCCTTTGAAGCGATGTTACATCCAGAAGACTCCCCTTTTTCTTCCCCTGGCCCTTTGGGAGCGCAATTTGGTAACGATCCTAACTTTTTACAGAACCCGGTTTTCCGACCCAAAAATATTACCTTACCCAAGTTAGAAGGACCTTTACCTTGGCGTTCAGATGGCAAAGGATTCAGTCCAAAAGTGGTCGAAATGGCTCAGTTTTTAGGATATGATTGAAAGCCCTAAAGGACTTGCCTAGGAATAATATCCCAGCCAGACAATCGCTTACCGCAATAGTGGGCAATGACCTCCTCTTTGGCTTGGCCGACTGGACAACGATTTCCTCTTTGGGGCTGCTGATAGCGATGGGTTCTGCTATATTACCAAAAAAGGATTTAATTTTGAGTGATGATCGAGATTTATCTTGCAAGCCTAATTGTCGCCTTTAATACTGTGTCAGTCAATCTTTATGACATTCTCACTCCAGAGAATAACTTCCTGACTCAATCAATTGCCCAGAGAAGGCGAACTCCTCAGATGAGGCGAGGAAGATCCGAGCAATTTTCTGGCCAAGACGGTCTAATTTTAGAAAAACTGGTGCAGCAAAACCAAGAAAGGAGTTATTACCTCTATATTCCCCGTTCCTATCAAGCGAATAAGCCGATGCCCTTGCTCTTAGCGTTTCACGGGGGTGTCAGTCAAGGTAATAGTATGGCGGTCAAAACTGGTTTTAATAAGATAGCCGAGCGTGAGGGCTTTATTGTCGCCTATCCTAATGGTCTTGATCGGGGTGCTTATGGTCAGTGGAGTGACGGTCGCCATTTGCCAGCCAATGATTCGATTGATGATGTTTCTTTTATGAAAGTGCTAATCAAACACTTATCTAAAACCAGAAATATTGATCAAAAGAGAATCTACGCTACTGGCGGTTCTAATGGGGGATTTTTCACCCAAAGGTTAGCTTGTGAAATGTCCGAGCAATTAGCCGCTGTCGCTTCTGTAGCAGCAACACTTCCGCAACCGATGGTATCAAGGTGTAAACCCAAAAGAGCAATTCCCATTCTGATGATCAATGGCACCGAGGATAAACTTGTACCTTGGGCGGGGGGAACGATGGAAATTGGCGCAAACGCTCAGATTCTTTCGGTGCCACAAACAGTAGCTTTTTGGAGAAGCCGCAATGGCTGCTCCACCAGGAACCAAGAGGTGCGACTTCCTGATACGCAAGCGGACGGGACGGAAGTAGTTAAAATTGGATACTTTAATTGCAAGAGTGGTGCGCCGGTAGTGCTTTATCAGATAGAAGGTGGAGGTCACGGCTGGCCCGGCGGACAGACAGATGCACTTCTGGGAAACGATTCTAGGGGAAACACACGAGGGAATCGCGCACGCCAGAGATTGGTTGGTAATACCAGCCAAGATATTAACGCTAGTGAAGTTATCTGGCAATTTTTACAGAAATATTCTCTGTGATTTACCTGTGGGGGCGACAAGTAGGCTAAAAGCTTGTGCCAATTGTTAAAACTAAGCTGGAAAGTCGCCTTTCCGACTTGTCTTCAAAACCGTGCCTGAGAGTTTTCACCTCACACGGCTCCTCTCCGATAAACCCCTTGTCATAGGGGGGGTGATTCGGTAGTAGTGATGGCGGCTTAATCCTTTGCTTTGCTGTGCATTGTAGTCATGGATAAAATACCAAAGGGTTCCCCAACGTGATTCTCCATTTTTTTAGAGAAAGATAGACTCTCTCTCACCAGCCGAGAAATCCTTTGTCGAAAGGTATTATTTAGGGTTGGCTGAAAAAGTTTATTGGTGGGGTTAGGAGTCAGTAGCCGGTCGTCAGGAGTCAGGAGTCGGGAGTCGGGAGTCGGGAGGGGAAGTCGGAATAACAGAATGACCTCGCACGTCTGGAAGCGGCTCCCTTCGAGATCGAAGAGCGAAAGTGCAAGGGTTTTGAGTCCCTCGGATCGATTTCTCAACGTTTGTCTCTTGCACTTTTTTGACTAAAAAAGTCCCTAAACCGTTTTCTAGCAAGGCTTACAGTAATATTCAGCAAACCCTATTTAGGGCTGGCTGAAAAAGCCTGAAATGCCGATAGGAAAAAGGTTTCGACTCAATAAAGTCGAGAAAAAAGGCCCAAAAAAAGGTAAAATACACTAAAAGCCAAGCACTTGTTTTCATTCAGTACAGATGTATCGGATCTCGACCGCAACTCCATCAGAACCCGAATCATTTGAACTGCCCGAGGAGCGGAAAACTATCAGATGAAAACCGTTGGGTTATTATGGCCAACTTAATTCCCTGGGAAAAATTTGAAGAAGAGTACGCAAAAAGCTTCTGCGAAAACAAGGGTGCGCCCGCCTTACCATTTAGGGTAGCAATGTCCGCATTAATTATTCAAGAAAGATTAGGAATAAGTGATAGAGAAACCGTCGAACAAATTAGGGAAACCCCTTACCTACAATACTTTATTTGGCTAACAAACTATTAAACAGAAGCTCCATTTGATGCCTCAATGATGGTATATTTTCGGAAAAGAATTAAGTTAAATCTCCTTAACAAGATTAACCAAGAAATGGTGAAAAAAGGCCGAGAAATTCTCGAGGACAAAGAATCTGATGCTAGAAGAGAAGAGCGAGGAGAAGAAAGTGAGCGGCCCAATGCAGGAAAATTAATATTAGATGCGACTTGTGCGCCCGCTGATATTAAGTATCCCACAGATTTAGACCTATTCAATCAAGCTCGTCAAGGAACGGAAAAAATCCTAGATTGTCTCTACAGGGAAGTCAAAGACAAGTTAACTAAGAAACCAAGAACTTCCCGAAAAATAGCGAGAAAAAACTATTTAAAAGTCGCTAAAAAACGTCGTCCCTCTCAAAAAGAAAGACGGAAAGCCATTGGTCAACAACTGGGATATATTCAAAGAAACTTAGGTTATATAGACCAACTAATTGAATTAGGAGCCTCCTTAACTTGTTTAAGTAAAAGACAATATATAGCGTTTCCCAATCTTATGAGGTACACCAAAATCTTAACTCCTGACTCCTGACTCCTCAAAACCTAAGACTCTGTACCTCACAACTATGGGAATTGCTATAAAATGCTATTAGTCATTGAAGAAGTCTCTCGTCAACAACGGGAGATGTGGTCAGAGAAAAAAACAAGGGTTGACCAGAGAATTGTCAGTTTAAGTCAACCTCATGTACGTCCTATTGTGAGAGGCAAAGCCGGAAAACCGACGGAATTTGGGGCAAAGCTCTCGGTGTCTTGTGTAGATAATTATGTATTTTTACACCGGTTGTCTTGGGAAAACTTTAATGAATCTCAAGATTTGAAAGCGCAAGTAGAAAACTTTAAAGAGACTTATGGTTGTTAGCCAGCAATCCGTTCATGTCGATAAAATTTATCGAACCAGAGAAAACTTGGCATGGTGCAAGGAAAGAGGGATAAGATTAAGTGGATTACCCTTGGGAAGACCACCGAAGAATCGAAGCGCTGGACTAAAAAAACAAGCACAAGAGGACGAGAGTTTTCGCAATGCAATAGAAGGGAAATTCGGACAAGCTAAGAGAAGATTTGGTTTAAATCTGTGCATGACAAAACTACCTGAAACTTCAGAAACGTCCATTGCTATTACCTTTTTGGTTGTCAATCTTTCCCGACTGCTTCGGCAGTTTTTTGGGCTTTTTTTGTTTTTCTTGATTTCTGGGCGAACAAAAGAACTAAGATGTCGGCAACGCTTTAATAAAAATTATGTTAAAAGTGATTTTACTCAAGTAAAACTTATCACTTGGGCGACAAATTATTGGCACTCAATAGCATAATTCTTTGAGCGACTTTTTCAGCAAACCCTATTTAATCTTTCAATAGGATTAGTTTGACCAGTTTCTTTTCCGGCGTTGCTGAATCAAGCTATGAATGACAACCTTGCACCCATCCAAAAGTTAGTTTGGGTCTAGGTTTTAAAAATACCACAAAAGAAGATTCATATCTCAAATCAGCAACGCCAAAGATATTTATCAGAAAAGTCATGATCAAGCTAGAGGTTTAAAGACTGATCGGGTTCCAATTATTTTTATTAATAAATATTTTACACAATTCATACCAGGTAAGCAAGAGGGCTACGGCACTACTAACGAATCATTACCTTAAACTCTACTATGGTCCAGATGGCTTCTTGGGAAATGAAGTGTCGATTCTGGAACTAGATGGTCAATTCGATAACCTGGAATAAATGATCTACATCGAAAGCCATTTGAGCAAAACCGGCACTAAATACTACGGTGAAATGACGGTATTACTGCTCAGACACTAGGATTATCCCGGTCCCACCAATGGTACGGGTTTATTCCAAGTGTTAGTCGCTCT
>NZ_JASJFF010000104.1:0-38410 GCF_030065435.1 Microcystis sp. M53603_WE2 | reverse complement strand
GTATTTCATCATAAGTTCCTTCTAGATAGCACTCCATTTTAGCTTGATAGAATTATGGATGTGGGATCAAATTGTAGCAACAGCGGAACCTCACAGCAAACTTGATATGGTTGGGTTTCCTTGCGTCAACCGTTCGGCAAAAGCTCACGGCCGAAGTTCAACCTACAGGCTACTCTAGGCTATTTATTCCCCTAGAAAAGAATCGCACCGTTACATTTCATTAACCCACCCTACAAGATCGGCGATCGCACTGATTAGCTCGCTCTAGATCAAAAACAATTGACAAAAATCGTCCAATGTCTTTCTCTATAAGGGTTCCATCTCTTATAACCCCCGTCCATTACATAACACAAACCGAAGAACCCAACAAATTAGATTATATTCTCACCTAGAACTGGGTGTCTAACTATATATTACGCGGAAATTTTCCGTATATCACGCCAAATACACATTTTTTAAAGAATCTTTCTGTATATTACGCTCAAATGGAGCGATCGCGAGAAGTTTTCCGTATAATATTACGATAAGCGTGTTATGCCGATTAGCGTACTCTGTTATGAACCCTCCCCCACTGATTTGTTCAAAGTTTTCTCGTTGTGCGACTGTCAGATGAACTTTATCTCGCCTACCTCTTCCCATGATTGATGTCCTCAGTTTAGCTTATCTATTGCCCTATTTTAGCTGTGTCAGTCCAGTAGGGTGTGTTAGCGTCAGCGTAACGCACGAATTTTGAACATTAGATAAGGTGCGTTACATTTCATTAACGCACCCTACAAGATCGGCGATCGCACTGCTACGCAGTGCCTTCGGCATCGCACTCTGTTATGAGTTGATTGATGTTGGGTTTCCTTGCGTCAACCCAACCTACGGGCGAGGCGATCGCACTAGAATCTGTCTAACGTTCCTGCTGAACGGCTGCAAATAGCCTTTGCAACACAACCGATATCTTCCAACAGTCCGCTCCAGCAGGTTTGTTAGCCTGCTCGAAGCACTACAGTTGCACCTTGATTTGAGAGAGAGCAACCTCCTCTGATTTAATTGCTCGAATATACCGAAATTTCCATACCTCAGTGTTTTCAATTATTCTAAACCCTGCTGTCTCAAGACCTCTGACAAACCCTTGAATATCTTTAATACGGGAAGTTACTTCGTAAATCCAAAGTTGTCCATCAAGTTTGAGTGTACGGGATGCTTCTCGAATGTAATCACCAACGTTCAAGCCTATAAGTGACAAATTGAACATAGCAACGTCCAGACAGCTATCCTCCAATGGCACATGAGCCATATCACACTCAGTAACTGCATCATTGATAGCAATGAAATCAAAGTTATGAACCGTATGCTTGCCGATGAGAGCTTTAGCTATCAATGCTTCCCCACAACCAAAATCAGCCACAACTAAATCAGAGCGTTTCTGAAGCCACCTGATAGCCTCCTCATAAGGAATAACTGACCAAGTTTTTCGAGCTTCTTGATAAAGCGTATGGTATTGCATCCACTCTTCTGGATTGCCTTGTAATCGTTCGTAAGTAGTGTGACTGTAGCTATTACTCCAACGAGCATTCATACGGCTAAAGTCACCGTATTGAACATTACGGCGTCTAACATCTGATGGGTCAACATCTGGAAGTGGCACGAAAATTTTAGGGCGAATGACTGATTTTTGTTCACCTGACTTCAGGCGTTCCAGCCATTTACGCAAATCTCTAAATGCTTGGGATTCACTACGTAGCTGACCTTCAGGCATTACGCCATCAACCGCAGCATCAGCAACCGTCTGCTTGTTTTGCAATCGCGCTAATCGCCCTTCATCCCAACTCCACCGTTCTCCATCATCTAAACCATAAGTCACAGGCATGAGGATTGTGAGAGTATCATGAACTTGCCCCTGCCGATTTAATCGTCCTTCTAACTGCTCTAATTCGGCACTTGTCCAGGGTGGGATATTCAGAATCAAGCGATCGCAGACTCGCTGAAAACCATCGACACCAGTAGCCATAGCACTACTGGCAATCAGAATGTCAATAGAACCATCAATAAAACCGTTACGACCACTCTTATCCCCTCCCATGTGAAAACCAACAGTCCATCCCTCCGCCTCAATCGCCTCTTTTAACTGATCAACAATACCCTCAACATAATGCGTATAAATGATAGTTTTTGGGCGGAGTTCCTTGAGAATTGCTGGAATTCTGGCACGAGTAAGGATTTGCTCCATTTTTAAGATGGATGTGCCTTCTTCCCGAATTTCATCCACTAAGTAAGTACAATCTACTGGAAGTGTAACCCTCTTGATGTTGATTTTAGGCTTGACTCTAGAACGAATTCCCAGAGTTACAAACGCTTGATGCAAGCGCATACAATTGTTAAGCGTAGCTTTCTCACTCAAATCAGATCGCTCTACACCCGTTACTAATTCAACCAGGCTTTTACCTTCTTTCAAATTGTTAATAACAGGAGTTGCACTCATTCCAAGGACATGAAGATCAGGGTTCTTCTCGGCTGCGTTAGTGATCAGAGCAAGCACCATCTGTCGCCGTTTAGAAGGATCATCGCCCCGTTGTTTACAACGATGAATCTCATCCACGATGATGAAGTCAATTTGATATCGTTCTAGAAGTTGCCGAATATGAACAGGGGTTGAGGGCTGCTGGAACATCTCATGATTTAGGAGAATATAGTGATGTCCTCCTTCAACATCTGTCCAATGAGGATTAAAATTTTTGATAGTTACTCGGCTATCTGGAAAAACATGCTTAATTTCTCCGTGCCAGTTTGGCACCGTATCTAATGGACAGATAATGATTGTGAGATGGGCATCAATGATGCGGCTACTAAGGATGCCACCAATTGTTTTACCTGTGCCTGTCAACGAGAGATTTAACATTCGCTGCTGACTCCGTAGCCTTACCGCAGCTAGCTTTTGCATCAAGTTGGGGGGTGTGATTTTGCCATCAACTCGAAATGCCCAACCTGATGGAATTGCCATATCTCGCGCTTGGTTGTATTCGTCAAGAAATTGATCTCTCACCTGACGACCATAACCCTCGTCTGTAAACGCCTCAATTGCTCCGACGGCAGATTCATCTTCAAAAACTTCTGCCCAAATTCGATTACGCCTTGAAGCAATAAAGAAGTCAACTGCCTCTTGATCGGCTGAAGCAATAATCTTGCTACTCAAAAATTCCAGACTTTTCTGTACTTTTATTTGTGGTAGTTTGCCAGCTTCATCAAGCTCATCTTGAGAATCACTGCTTGCTTCAAAAAATTGAGATGCTCCAGATATATCTAATGACGGAGCAGTATCGATAATTTGTAATTCAGTATCAGCCTTGAGTATATCAACTGAATCAATTTCATTCTCAGAAACTTTTGTTTCCTTGCCTTGAATTACATCTCTAAGTTTCTGTCCTGTTAGCTTGCCCTTAATAATATTTTTTACAAGCTTGAGTCCTTCAGCATTTTTCGTATCCAAAACCCCTGATTGCTCAAAGATTTTATATAACTCCGCTTGAGTCAGATTGGGAATATGAACTTCTAAACTAGCGACGAATTGACGGATCGCTTCTAAAGTCCAGCCTAAGCCACAACGAGCACAACCACTATTCCCTACACTCCAAGAAGCTCTGACAATGCTCGTTATCTTAGATTTATACTCATACCCATCAATAGGGCATTTGAACCAAGCTTCCTTCTGGGAACCTTTAGTTACCTTGTCAGGAAATATGTCTAGTTTGTTATTCTTTTCATAATCCCAATACTGAGATACGTACTCAGGATACAGAGCTAATAATGATGTAGTCTCAGTAGCAACTAATCCTCTACACGCTGGGCAACCACTATTTCCTCTTTTCCAAGAAATCTTTATTGAGGTAAGAGAAGCTACCCATTCATGACCATCAATAGGACATTTAAAGAAAGCTTCTTTACTTGATCCAATAGTTAACTTCATTGGCTCAAGTCCTAGTTCATTATTAGCTTCATAGAACCAATACTTAGCGACTTCTTCAGGAAACTCAACTGCTATTGGATCTCTACGTTGCCATTCACCCTGCTTGCGTTCAGCAGTACCATTACAGACTCGACAACCGGCATTACCCTCTGACCACTGCTGATCTATTATTGAGTTAATGCTTGCTTGCCACTCATTTCCATCATGAGGACATTTGAACCATACTTTTTTATTACTTCCAAGAGTTAATTTTTCTGGATCTAGGTTAAGTTTGTTATTATTTTTTTCGTAATTCCAGTATTGGCTAATAAGTTCCGGATAAACTTCTGTAAGGGCAGGTTGTTTTTCTGCCTTTTTCTTCCTACCTGCACACATCGGACATCCACTGGTTCCACTTCTCGTCCAGCTTGTAGTAATGCCCTTCGGCTTTTGCTTCCAGGAATGCCCATCAATCGGACATTTAAACCACACATCCTGGAGTGAAGTTCGGGCAGGAACATCTTCGGGCTTTAGATCTCCATTTTTCTCATAATCCCATAATTCTGCGACGCGCTCTGGATAAAGTGCAGCTAAGCTTCTCGAATAGAGTTCTTGCCTGGCACGTTCTTTCTTTTCCTGCTCGGCTGATGCTGCTGCTTCCTTACGCTCTTTCAAATATTCATGGAATGCAGGATTATCAATAAGAATTTGATGAACTCTTTGTTTACTTAACTCATGCTGCTCACCAATATCCCGAAAGCTTAATCCCTGTTTATAAAGTTCTAAAAACTGATTACTCTTTTCAAGCTTTGCCTGTTTTAGTTGAGTTGACCTGGGTGACTCTTTTTTCTGTTCACCATTTGTCTCAGACAAGGAATCTGATTCCTCATCATTTTGTTCTTGCCAAGCCTCGCAAACAGCTTGACCCAGTTCAGTGAGGAGAACTTGATCTTCCCTTAATTCAATAAGCCCTCTAGTCTGAAGGCTAGATAAAGTTTGTTGAGATTCTGTAGAATCAAGGTTAAATATCATTATGGGTTGAGAGGACTCGTATAGCGACTCAAGAGTAAGTCTCTGTTGCCTGCCCAATCTTTTTGTAGATTCTCGGATTTTGTGTGCATCATCCATAGCTTAATTTGAACAATTAGAGGTGCTTATGTACTAACTTTGCTCTTATGGATCTTGTGTGATAACAGTCTTACAGGGAATATGGTATGGTCTCATCACCCTTGTATTTTAAGGGGTTGCCTTAATTCTTAACAAAGCTTCACACACATAAACGTGAAGAACTCTAATGGCTCTTCTAGGTTCTGTGTGATCAGTTTAACTTACTATAGAAGCGATCAATCTTTGTGTCCTCTGTGTCTCTGTGGTTCCTTCCACTCGGTCTCGCGTAGCGAGCGCGTTGCGATCGCCAGCAGGACTGTATCTTAGAATACATTTTACCCACCAAATCCAAGAGAGTCTAACTATTATAATCTCATTTCTCTTTGTGATCAAGTTCAATATTTTCTAGTTTTTGACTGCTATAAATATTAATACTCATTGCATAAGTAAGATGCTCCCGACTGTTTTGAGTGAACAACCAATAAACTCAGCTATTTCTCGTTGAGTTTTTCCGTCGTTCAGCAAGAGAAACATTAAAATTCTTTACCTCACTTCTGCTCTTTCTTCTTCTTTAAGAGCTTTTTGTAAGTTTTTCTTTTCTTCTAAATCTAGGAAATCTTTGGCTGGCATAAGTAGTATTTTTCTAAAATTACTATTTCTATTTTAGGTGGTTTAAGTGCGTTTTAGCTTACCGCACCGAACAAACATATCTGGACTGGATTAAGCGTTATCTGCTCTTCCATCAGAAAAAACATCCTCGTGAGATGGGAAAAGAAGAGATCAAGTCCTTTTTGACCCATCTTGCCGTTGATAAAAACGTTGCCGCCGCCACCCAAAACCAAGCCCTCAACGCCATCCTTTTCCTTTATCGAGAAGTTCTGAAAATTGAACTGGGTAATATCGGTGCATATTTACGGGCAAAACGCTCCAAACGTCTGCCCACCGTCCTCACCAAAAAAGTAAAAATGGCTGATTATTTTAGCGATCGCACAACAGACTGCGATCGCTGCCCAGGTCATTCTCAACCCACCAAAGTTAGGATTGCTCATCGAAGAAATTGAATCTCTTGAGAAGCAATTACTGAGCTTGGGGGTTGAGAGTCGAAGTTATCCTTTAAATGAGCTAATCGCCTTTAGCTCGGCTTTTATGACGATGAAAGCCATTGCCAGCAACTTAAATCAAATGAGTCAAGACTTACCTGCCTACACCCAATAGGACTAAATCCCTTCTTTTCTAGCTAAAAGGACGGGACAATTGACATTAACCCGCACATAATCCGAGAGGGAAGTACCGAGAAGGCGATCGAGATCCGGTAAACTCTTAGCCACAGAAGGACGGCGATCGGGCGAACCCAACAGTAAGAGATCCACATTATAATCATCGACGAGTTTGCAGAGTTGTTCTCCCGGTTTACCCCCCGTCACCACGCAGCGATAGGGTATATTCATCCGTTTTACTTTTGCCACTGCTGGCCCTAAAATTGGGTTTTCTTCCATTTCTTTGGGGGAAGTGGGGGCAAATTCCGGTTTTAAGTCGGGGTTGACGCGGGCCAGAATTAACTCTGCTGAAGGATAATCCCGCAGGAGATAAATAGCCAGATCGAGAGCTAAATCAGCCGAGCTAGACTTATCGAGAGCTACCATCACCTTTTTGATTTTTTTGACGTAAATATCGTCTTTTACCAATAACATCGGGTGATTAGTCAGTTGAAAGACGTATTGACTGACGGAATTTTCTAGAATTGCCTCCAGTCGCTTCAGTCCTCGGGAACCCATCAGGATCAAATCGGCACCGATTTCGTCGGCAACTTGACAGACGGTATCTTTGGGATCTCCTTGACGCAGAATAGTGGAAACTTTGCTGGGTTCAATTTTGACTTCTTGCAGGATTTTAGTCAGCATTTGGGTCCCCTCTTCCCATTTACTGGCCAGAGCTTCGGTGGTAATCTGAGGGGGAACAACCCGGAGAATGGTAATCGACGCTTTCCGGATAGCGGGGAGATCCATCAATGCTTGTAGCATTTCTTGGGTTTGACCTGCGCCGGAATCAGCGTATAGTATTTTCTCTAGCATAAGATTAAACTCGGTCTATGATCTTAATGGTTTTCGCCAATTTTCAGCATACTGCTAATGTTGTTCTCGAAATTTAACAACTTATTAAGCGCTTTTTCTTAGCTAAATGCGATGCCGAAGGCACTGCGTAGCAGCTCGCATTTGAGGGTATTTTAAGTATTTATGCTTAATTGACTAGAAATACGGCTCTCTTATTCTTTGCGTGATAAGTTTAACTTATATAGTAGCGATCGATCTTTGTGTCCTTTGTGTCTCTGTGGTTCGTTCCACTCACTCGCCCGCAAAACTGTATCTTAGAATACATTTTACCCGCCAAACTGGGGAGAGCCGAAATACTTGGCTCAAAATCATGGGACAGGCGTTTATTTGTACTAGATTTTGGCTGCAATGCTGGCACTCTCTTTTAATCACAGCTAAATCGACCATTTAATACTAAATCTGGTTATTAAAGACTGATTATTTATTCCCCTTTTTGCATGAGTGCATGAGTAGAAAACGGGTTTCTCGGAGAAACCCGTTTTCTGTGCGTTACTCAACGGATTTAGTATAATTGATGATTATTCATGCTTAATTGTCCAGCAACCACGAGAATTTTTGATTTTTACAAGAGGTGTAGTTATGTCTTTATCAATTCGAGTAATTCTCCTAGTAGCGACGACAGTTTATCAGACGTTATCTGTTTGGTTAGAAGAACAAAAAGCACCGCCAGGTAATTTGATTAATCTGGGTAAATATCGCCTACATTTTTGTCTAGCAGGAGAGGCTAGTCCCACTATTATTATTGACCATAGTTTAGGGGGAATTGAGGGATATTTTTTGATAGAAGAATTGTCACAATTAGCTAGGGTTTGTATTTATGATCGAGCCGGTTATGGTTGGAGCGATTCTAGTCCCTATCCCCGAACCAGCTACCAAATTGTTCGGGAATTAGATCAATTACTAACCCAAGCAAAAATAGAACCACCTTATATTTTAGTTGGTGATTCTTTTGGCAGTTATAATGTTCGACTGTATGCTCATCTGTTCCCAGAAAAAGTAGTAGGTTTGGTACTCACCGATGGTTTACACGACAAAGGAATGCTGAAAATGTCGCCAGCATTAAAGGCATTAAAATTATTTTTCATCTCTGGATTTTTGATGTCGATTATTGGCTCAATTTTAGGCATTATCCGAGTTCTGAGAGTTCTAGGAGTTTTTGAATTATTAAAACCAGAATTGCGTCGCTTTTCCCCAGATTCTTGTCATCGAGTTAAGCGTTCTTTCTGTCGCGCTAAACACTGGATGACGATGAGTAGAGAAATGTTTAATCTCGACCAAAGCGCTCGTCAGGTGAGTGAGGCTAAAAATTTTGGTAATTTACCGATAGTTAGTATTAAAGCTAATTCTTTTTTTAAACCTTCCCTTTGGACTCGCTTTATTCCCCTAAAAAGTGCCAACCAACTCCGGGAGGAGATGCACCTAGAATTAGGCAAATTATCCAGAGATTTTCTGGAAATACAAGCGGATAAAAGTAGTCATTTTGTCTGGATGGATCAACCGGATGTGATCATCGATGCGGTCAGAATTTTGCTTGACAAAATTAACTCTGTGTGCTAAGTAATAAGGTAAAGTTAACTTCCTAGTTAGGATAGGCAAGAGGCAACAGGCAAGAGATACTTAGATAAGTAGGTAGGCGTTAAAAATTATCAGACACCACCCTTATCAAGGGTAGGGTTGATTCATGAATCAACCCTACCTTGAATCAACCCTACCTTGAATCAACCCTACCTTGAATCAACCCTACCTTATCAAGGGGGGCAGGGAGGATCGAACCTAAAATCCATTTTTAATTTAATTATAACCAGCTACTTATACCTCAAATTCCCCTACTGTAAAGCAATCGCCATCGCTTCTTGGGGAATTTGCCGGTAAATTGGTTTTAAAAATTGTTCTATGGCATCTGATTCGGGGGCAGCGAGGGGAAAATTGCCTAAAATGTCGAGAATGGTTTGATTTTCATTCCCCGGCGTAATCACAACGAGGGAGGGATCTAGCTCCTCATCGTACTGCCAAAAGCGATCGATAGTGCTGTCGGGGGCAGTTTTTTCGACTACTGTGGGGGGTTCACTGACTGCTAAAGGTTGATTATCAGAGGAATAGGAGCGTTTTTCCCGTAAAGCTTCCAGAATTTGGCTTTTGCTTCGGCCGCGCAGTTGCAAAAGCAGGAAGGGATCGACAATAAAACGATCACCCAATTGATAATATACTGCTCCTATATGTTTGCAGGGGTTGGCTTGATCGGGACAGGTGCAACGGGAGCGAATATCGGCCAGGGAAAAGGGAAATAAATTCACCCCACTATCAATAAAAACACGCTCGATATTATCGGGCATTTGTCCGGTGAGCAATTGAGCGGAATAAATGGCTTTTTTGGAGAGAAGCTTAATAATATAATCCCATTCTTCATCACTAAAAGCCGCTAGGGATAAATCCACTATATAAGGCTCTGGTTCACTGCCTTGTACTCTGGCAATAACTTGCGAGTCTTCAAAGTCAATACTTAAAACATTGCCCTCTCTAGCGTACAGTCTAGCTCGTTCCAAGCGTTTTTTAAAGCGATAGGAATCGAGTAGTTCTAGCCATTTTTGTACCCACCAAGCTTGTTCTGTCATTTTTTATTTCGCCAATTCAAAAATGAAACACATCAACCTTAAGAGTTGACAGAGAAAGGCTCATCAGGTATATTCTGATCTTTAACAACAACAAATCAGACCCAAAAACGAAGCCCTCAACATCTTAACATAGAACAAAGAAACTTGCTCTACCAACTTGGTCAAGAGGTAAATTTATCTCAACGGCAAATAGCCGTCTTGCTGGGATGTCATGTCATCTATGAAGCAGAAACCCAAATTGTGAGTTTTGGGAATCGCCGTCCGTTTTACGGCGGTCAGGATGTCAAGAAACCATCTACAAAATTTGGGAGAGGGGATTAAACGAGCATACTAATGGACTGTTAAGACAATTCTTTCCCAAGAAAAGGAATTTTAAAATCCTTAAGCCAGAGGAAATAGAAAGAGCCGTAAACTTGATTAACAATCGTCCTCGATAATGTCTTGACTATCGTACCCCGAATGAGCTATTATGTGATAGCTCAGACAGTGATGAAATTCAGAATTGAATTGGCAAGATGTACACAAAAACGAGGATTTTAGGTATGAGGACAGAACACAAAAATCCACAATTAAATTGTCATAAATTAGCAGAAGTCTTTTTATCAAATCCCTTAATTGAAGATTGCTATTTTATGGTACGAGAGGATGAATTAGTCGCCTATATCGTTTCCTCTGGAGCTTGGAATTCTGAACAATTGTCCTCCGATTTACAGTCTCAGTTACCGGACAATCTTCTACCTAATATCTATGTGCAGATTTCCAGTTTACCCTTAACCGATAGCGGTGATGTCGATGAAACTGCATTAAAGAATATTGAAATTATCGATGATCATCAAGTTCAGAAAACAGAAGAAAAACTACGCTCTTTGTCAGATATTGATCAAGTTGCCGCTGTCATGACTTCCAAAAAAATCAAAATTTTACCCCTACATCTATCGGACTTATTGCCCTTAAAAATAGAGAAAAAAAATGATCATCAAAAATCTGAAACCCCGATTCATCTGGGGATTCACACTTCTAACACTCAAGCTGGAATCAGTCACGGACAGCTTTTAGAAGAATCTGAACTTCAACCGAAAACCTTGGCAGAAATCCTCCAAAAAGCTGCTGAAAATCATTCAAATAAAGGGATTATTTATATTCAATCTAATGGATTGGAAGTTTTTCAGTCTTATCAACAATTATGGGAAGACGCTCAACAAATACAAGCCGGATTACAAAAGCAGGGTTTACAAGCTCAAGATAAAGTGATTCTTCAGCTATCGGAAAACTATGATATTATTTCCGCATTTTGGGGGTGTCTTTTAGGGGGATTTATTCCTGTTATTATTTCAGTGCCACCCAGCTATAAAGATTTTAATAATGAAATTCATAAAATATCTCAAGTTTGGCAGTTGTTAGATGAACCTATTATTATCACAAATCAATCCCGTCAGCAAGAGATAAAATATTTAGAACAATGGTTGCCTAATCAACCCTTAAGCTTGAGTTTTATTGAAGAATTAAAAACTCATTCTCCCCATCAGCCTCCTATTGGTCAACCGGATGATATCGCGTTCTTTAATCTCACATCAGGCAGTACAGGAATACCGAAATGTATCTCATTAACCCATAAAAATGTCATCTCTCGTGCGCGAGGAACAAACATAATTTGTGAACATCAAAACGACGATATTATTCTTAATTGGCTTCCTTTTGATCATATTGGAAGTATTTCAGACTGGAATATTCGCTGTGTCGAGTTAGGATGCCAAATGGTTTATGTTCAAACTGAATATATATTAGGTCGTCCTTTGAATTGGTTAGATTTAATTGATCAATATCGAATTAGCCATAGTTGGGCTCCTAATTTTGCCTATAATTTGATCAATGAAGCTTTAAAAAAAGAACCGGATCAAAATTGGAATTTAGATTGTGTCAAATTCTTTTTAGCAGCGGGTGAAGCCGTTTCTGGTCAAGCAGTTGGAGAATTTATTAACACCCTTCATCTTCAATATAATCTGAAAAAAACGGCGATGCGTCCTGCTTTTGGGATGGCAGAAATGGGTTCAGGGATTACCTATTATCAGCCTACAGAACAACAGCCATTACTCTTTCATACGGTTGATAAATCCTCCTTGAATTCTTCCTTAAAACGAGTCCATCCTGAACATCCCAACGGTGCAACCTTTACGGATTTAGGATTACCCATTCCGGGTATATCGATTAGAATTGTTAATACTGATAATTCCCTATTACCAGAAGAAACCATTGGTCATTTACAAGTTAAAGGAGATGCAGTTTCACCGGGGTATTATAAAAACCCAGAAGCGAATCAAGACGCTTTCTTAAAAGATGGCTGGTTTAAGACAGGAGATTTAGCATTTATTAGTAACGGTCATTTAGTCATTACTGGAAGAAGTAAAGAAACCATTATTATTAATGGAGTGAATTATTATAGCCATGAAATTGAAACTGTAGTGGAAACTATTGAAGAAGTAGAAGTGTCCTACACCGCCGCTTGTGCTGTTTATGATCCTAGGAATAGTACCGATCAATTAGCTTTATTTTTTAGTGTAGAAACCTTTGACCACCAGCATCTAGCGGAACTTCTGAAAAAGATTAGACGAAAAGTAATTAACAGTTTTGGCGTTAATCCTGAATATTTAATCCCCTTAAATAAAACTGAAATTCCTAAAACTTCCATTGGTAAAATTCAGCGATCGCAATTAACAAAACGGTTTGGAAATGGAGAATTTAATTCTATTTTAAAAGAAATAGATATTTTGTTAGAAAATGCTCAAACCCTTCCTGATTGGTTTTACCAGAAAGTTTGGAAACCTCGATCTCCAGTTAACTTAAAACCAGAACTTTCCAAGTATTGTACTTTAATTTTTCTGGATTGCTTGGGTTTAGGAGCATCTTTAGCAGAAAAAATCCAAGGTCAAAACTTACCCTGTATCACGGTTTTAGCAGCGGAAGAATTTTCTCAAATCAGTCAAAATTGCTATACCCTCAGACCCGGGACAGCCAATCATTATCAACAGTTAATGGCATCTTTATCCGAGCAAAAAATTATCCTTGTCAATATTATTCATCTGGGTACTTATCAAGACTATCAGGGAGAAATTTCAACAATTGAACAGTTAGAAAAAGCACAAGAAAAAGGGACTTATGATTTATTATTCCTAGTTCAAGCCTTAGCTAAAACTCATGATTTTAACTCAAAAATTCAATTGCTATTTGTTTCTAGTTATAGTCAATTTGTCATAGAAACCGATGAAATTGCCTATGAAAAATCTCCAGTTTTAGGACTGATCAAAACCCTAGCTCAAGAACTTCCTTGGTTAAATACTCGTCATGTTGATTTACCCCTGGATCAAACCGAAATTAATGTCAGTTATCTGCTGCAAGAACTATCCGTTTTATCCAAGGAAAGAGAAATTGCCTATCGCAACGGGAAACGTTTAATCGCAGGTTTGGAAAAAGTCAATTTACTTCAACACAGCCAACAGGAATTACCCTTTAAATCAGGGGGAATTTATCTGATTACCGGAGGACTAGGAGGGATTGGCAGACAAATTGCTCAGTATTTGCTCAAAAATTATCAAGCTCGTTTACTGTTAATTGGAAAAACACCTTTACCAGAAAAACACCTTTGGAGTGAGTACCTCAAAACCGAAGATCAATTATCCTTAAAAATCAAAAATCTCCAAGCTTTAGAAAACCTTGGGGGAGAAGTAATTTATCAAGCGGTAGATGTGGCTAATTTCCCTCAAGTTAAACAGACTGTAGAACAGGTAAAAAGACAATGGCAAGGAGAACTTAATGGGGTGATTCATCTGGCTGGAATTTACAAAGATTGTTTACTTCTGGACGAAAATCAAGAGGGTTTATCGACAATTCTTCGTCCTAAAGTAATAGGAACTTGGGTTTTACATCAACTCCTCAAAGAATCTCAGGGAGTTTTTATTAGTTTTTCTTCCTTGGCTAGTTTTTTTGGAGGAGCGGCTTTGGGTTCCTATGCGGCGGCTAATAGTTTCCTTGAGTCTTTGAACAGCTATCAAAAATATAAGAATTTGTTCCCCAGTTATTGTTATAGTTGGACAACTTGGCAAGAAACCGGGATTAGCCAAGGTTATCAGATGCAATACATAACCCGATCTCAAGGGTATTATGATATGACAGTACGGCAAGGTTTAGACTCATTTCTAACCAGTTTATATCACAACCAAAGACAATTAATAATCGGTTTAGATGGGAGTAATAGCAAGATTAATCGTTTCACATCTAGGTCTGAAGGATGCCAAAAGTTAACGGCTTATTACACCCGTAAATCTACAGTTCAATCGGTCAATCTACCTAATCATGTTAGTCTAAAAGATCGATTTGGAACGTCCTATAAATGTCCCCTGGTGCTGCGGCAATCCCTCCCTATCAAGGATAATGGAGATATTGATAAGCGGCAATTACTCAAGGAACTCCAAGGCAAAGAAAATAACGAATTGATAGCACCCAGAACGGAAGCTGAACGTCAAGTTGCTAACATTTGGCAAAAGGTGTTAAATTTATCTCAAATTGGAATTCATGACAATTTCTTTGAACTAGGAGGACATTCTTTACTGGCGAGTCAAGTTATTTCTCGTTTACGGGATGTTTTCTCGGTAGAATTGTCTTTGCACAGTTTATTAGAATACCCCACCGTTGCCAGTTTAACTCAAACGATTGAGGTGCTTAATGTAGCCAAAAATAGTCACAGTCTATCCAAAAGTGGTAAAGTTATGACAACAGCCGCAGAAAATTATGAAGAAGGAGAATTATGAAAATAGGTTAACTAAAATTTAAGCTTTTCAGAACCCTTTTGGGAAAAAATGTAAAAAATTGTATCCATCACTAAAATTTATCATCCAGAATATGCTATAAATAGTCTCGGTTTAAAACAGTCTTTTTGTGGAGTATGTAAGCGGTTGCTCCCATAGCAACTGACTTTAACAATAACCACTGACTCCTCGCCATTGATAACCTTTATTTGTGCGATAGTGTTTAGTCTTTGAGGGTATTTAAATTTATGAGAACCGTTGATTATATCTCTAACAGTAGCTCTAGCTTGAGCTACTGAACCCAGCCAAACATCACCCCCCCCATTCCAAAAATACCAGAACATCAATTAGGGAAAAGGATACTATTAATGAAAGTCGCAGAATTTTTATCTTACTTAAATAGTTTAGACATCAAGCTTTGGCTTGAGGAAGAAAAGTTAAAATATCAAGCTCCCCAGGGAGCGATGACACCGGAAATTAAGCAAGAAATCGGCACAAGAAAACCAGAAATTCTCACTTTTTTAAGAAGCGCAACAACACCGTCTAAACCCCTTGAATCGGTTATTGATCCCGTTGCCAGAACTGAAGAGTTACCTCTATCTTTTGCTCAACAGAGAATGTGGTTTCTCTATCAGATGGATCGGCAAAATCCAGCTTATAATGAAGCTCTAACCATCCGTTTAACGGGACGCTTAAACATTGATATTTTAGAGCAAACGATTAATGCTATTATTCAACGGCATGAGAGCTTACGCACAAGCTTTCCAATGGTTGAAGGAAAACCTATTCAAAAAATTGCTCCATCTCTGAAGATTAAATTATTAGTTGTTAATTTAAAAGATATCCCCCAAGAGCAAATTGACAAACAGATTATTGAAGAACTACAAAAACCCTTTGATTTAACCCAATCTCCCCTATTACGATGTACTCTGTTTGATCTGGGATATGAAAATTATATTTTAGTCAACGTTTTCCATCATATTATTATCGATGGTTGGTCAAAGGGCATTTTATTTAAAGAATTATCTAAATTTTATCAAGCACTTTTATCCAATTCAACCGTAGATTTACCCGAATTAGCCATACAATATGCGGATTTTGCGGTATGGCAAAGACAATGGTTACAAGGTGAAATCTTAGAAAATCAGTTAAATTATTGGAAAAAACAATTAACGGGTGCCCCTCCTTTATTAGAACTTCCAACCGATAAACCCCGTCCAGCTACTGCCAATTTTCGAGGTCATAGTATCTCGTTTCAAATTGACTCAGAACTCACAGAAAAACTGAAACTTTTGAGCCAAAAGTCGGGGGTGACTTTATTTATGACATTACTGGCTGCTTTAAACACTTTACTCTTTCGTTATAGTGGTCAAGATGATATTTTAATCGGGACACCCACCGCCAACCGAAACCGACAAGAAATTGAACCTTTGATTGGTTTTTTTGTCAATACTTTAGTGCTGCGGAATTCCCTAGAAGGAAATCCGACTTTTTCGGGATTATTACAGCAAGCTCGCAATGTTGTTTTAGAAGCGTATGCTAATCAAGATGTCCCCTTTGAGCAAGTGGTTGATGGGTTAGAAATCGAACGAAGTTTAAGTTATAATCCCTTATTTCAGGTAATGTTTGCGCTGCAAAATGCCCCTCTCAATGCTTTAAAATTACCCAATTTAAAAGCTCAATATCTAGCCGTCGAAAACCAGAGAATTAAATTTGATCTCAGCTTATTTTTAGAGGAAATAGAGACGGAAAAAGGCTCTTATTTAGAAGGTTTTTGGGAATATGATGGCGACCTATTTACCCCAGAAAGAATTACCCGCATGGTAGGTCATTTCCAAACTTTATTAAAGGGGATTGTAGCCAATCCTCAGCAAACCATCGGGGAATTACCGTTACTGACTGAATCGGAAAAACAGCAATTATTAGTAGAATGGAATCAAACTCAAACGTCTTATCCTGATCATTACTGTATTCATCAGTTATTTGAAGAACAGGTTGTTAAAACACCTGATGCTATAGCGGTCATCGATGGAGAAAAATCTTTGACCTATGAACAGTTAAATCAAAAAGCCAATCAACTCGCTTATTATTTGCAAAACTTAGGCGTTAAAACCGAGGACTTAGTAGGAATCTGTATCGAGCGTTCTGTTTTGATGATCATCGGACTTTTAGGCATTCTTAAAGCGGGTGCAGCTTATATTCCTTTAGATCCGAACTATCCATCAGAACGTCTAGCTTATATGTTAGAAGATTCTGCCGTATCGGTGTTATTAACTCAGGAAAACTTAGTTGACACTTTACCCAACTATTTAGGAACAATATTTTGTTTAGATCAGGATGGGAAAATTCTTGATCATCATCCGCAAGATAATCTCCTCCATCCGATGACATCTGAGAATTTAGCTTATGTCATTTATACTTCTGGTTCCACTGGAAAACCCAAGGGAGTTTTAATTCAACATCAAAGTTTATTAAACCTAGTTTCTTGGCATCAAAACGCCTTTGATATTACAACAATTGATCGAGTCACTCAATTAGCTGGAATTGCCTTTGATGCTTCAGTTTGGGAAATTTGGCCTTATTTAACAGCGGGGGCGTGTCTGGCGATTGTTCCCCCAGATTTGCTAACATCACCGAAACAACTGCAAGAGTGGTTAATTGCCAAAAAAATCACCGTTTCTTTCTTACCCACTCCTCTTGCAGAAACCCTAATTCCCCTAGATTGGTCTCCCAATTGTCTATTAAGATTAATGTTAACTGGAGGAGATAAACTCAATGATTTTCCCCCTACCTCCATTCCCTTTACATTAGTCAACAACTATGGTCCGACTGAAAATACTGTTGTTACAACATCTGTTAAAATAACCCCAGATTTATTAACCGAAAAAGCACCGCCTATTGGTCGTCCCATTAGCAATACTCAGGTCTATATTTTAGATCAATATCAACAACCTGTACCGATTGGAATTCCAGGAGAATTATACATTGGTGGTTCAGGATTAGCTAAAGGATATCTCAACCGTCCAGAGTTAACCGATTCTAAATTTATTGCCAATCCTTTTAGTCAAAAACTCAGTGATCGCCTTTACAAAACCGGTGATTTAGTTCGTTATGGAAACGACGGACAAATTGAATTTGTGGGTCGCATTGATCATCAAGTTAAGATTAGAGGTTTTAGAATTGAATTAGGGGAAATTGAAACCGTTCTCAATCAACATCCCCAAGTTAAAGAAGCGATTATTATTGCCAGAGAAGATCAACCCGGCGTTAAACGTTTATGTGCTTATGTGATTGCCTCTCAAAACTTAACTGTTTCTCAATTGCGTCTATTTTTGCAAGAAAAGTTACCTCAATATATGGTTCCTGCTTTCTTCGTTTTGTTAGACGCTTTTCCCCTAACCGCTAATGGTAAAATTGATCGTTGCGCTCTCCCACAACCTACACTAGAATTAGAGGATGAAGCTGCCCTCAATCTCAGTCCAGGTACAGAAAAAGAACGCATTCTCGCTGCAATTTGGCAAAGGGTTTTAGGACTTAAAAATATTAGTATTAACGATAACTTTTTTGAGTTGGGAGGAGATTCTATCTTAGCCATTCAAATTATTGCTCAAGCTAATCAAGCGGGATTACAAATTACTCCTAAACAATTATTTAGTCATCAAACTATCGCTCAATTAGCCACCGTAGCGGAGCGAGTTTCGGTTAATCAAACCACACAGGATTTAGTCATCGGTCACGTCCCCTTAACTCCGATTCAAAAATGGTTTTTTGAACAAAACTTGCCCGAACGTCATCACTTTAATCAATCTATCTTGTTAGAGGTTCCCAATAATCTACAACCAGATTTATTAAAAAAAACTATTTCTAAATTACTCTATCACCATGATGCTTTGCGGTTACGGTTTGTTCATAAAGGGGAACAATGGCAACAAAATCACAGCGATGATTGCAATAATTTTGCTTTTGAAAAGGTGGATTTATCCCATCTATCTTGCGATGAACAATTAACCAAGATGGCAGAAATTTCCGAGGTTCAACAACGGGTACTCAACTTAGAGGAAGGTCCCTTAATGGCGGTGGTTTTCTTCGCCTTGGGTGAGAGTGGAAAAATGTTAATTGTAATTCATCATTTAGCAGTAGATGGAATTTCTTGGCGGATTATCCTCGAAGATTTCGTCACTATTTACCAGCAATTAGAAAACCAAAAGCCCCTGCAACTTCCTCCTAAAACCAGTTCTTTTAAAACTTGGGCTGAGGAACTGCAAAACTATGCTAAAACCCCAGAATTTTACGCTCAATTCAAGTATTGGCTAAACCGTGAGTTTCCCTCAATTTGTCCTCTTCCTTTAGACCGTCAAGGTGAAGCTCAGTCCAACATTGTTGCCCATGCAAAAACGGTCTCTTTCACCTTAACCGAAGAACAAACCCGCTTACTCTTACAGGAGGTTCCGCAAGCTTATAACACCCAAATTAATGATATTCTATTGACCGCTTTAGTCCAAGCTTTCGGTCATTGGACAGGAAATTATGGACTTTTGCTTGACATGGAGGGTCATGGAAGAGAGAATGTAATTGAATCCGTAAATTTATCTAGAACTGTGGGTTGGTTTACCAGTATTTTTCCCGTCTTTTTGACCTTAGAAAATCTTCACCATCCCGGTGAATGTCTCAAGTCCATTAAAGAGCAATTACGACAAATTCCGAATCGGGGATTTGATTATGGAATTGGATATTATCTGAGTTCAGATTTAACGATTCAATCCCCGTTAAAAAACTATCCAAAAGCTCAAATTAGCTTTAATTATTTAGGTCAATTTACCAGCCATCAAATCGGCGAGATAGGCTGGAAATTATCTCAAGAATCCAGTGGTTCCATTCATAGTCCTTTGGGAAAACGTTCCCATTTAATTGCGATTCATGGAATTGTGGTTGATGGGCAACTTGATATAGAATGGCAATATAGTGAAAATTTTCATCATCAAACAACGATCAAAAATTTAGCTGCTGCCTATCGAGATTCTTTAGAAAGCCTGATTAACCATTGTTTATCGGTAGAAGGAGGCTATACTCCATCGGATTTTCCCGATGCGGATCTTAATCAGGTAGAACTAGATGAACTGCTTTCAGAACTCGATTTTTAACCTCAACTTAATGTTTAACCCTCCTGCTTGATAACAACTATGCCATCACCTAATCTTCCCAGTGAAATTGAAAATCGTAAAAGCGAACATCTGCGAGTTTGTATCGAAGAAGATGTAGAGTTTCAACAACTTACAAACGGTTTAGAAAAATATCGTTTTACCCATTGTTGTCTTCCTGAACTTGACCGTAGCGATATTGAACTGGGGACAACCTTTTTGGGGAAATCTCTAAAAGCTCCAATTCTCATCTCTTCCATGACCGGAGGAACAGAATTAGCCCATTTAGTCAATACTCGATTGGCAACGGTCGCTCAACGTTATGGTTTAGCGATGGGGGTGGGTTCTCAACGCATTGCACTCGAACAACCGGAATTAGCGCCGACCTTTGCAGTCCGTTCTCTGGCGCCAGATATTCTCCTGTTAGCGAATTTAGGGGCTGTACAGTTAAATTACGGCTGCGGTTTAGAAGACTGTTTAAAACTGGTGGAATTATTAGAAGCTGATGCTTTAATTCTGCATCTCAATCCTTTACAAGAATGGGTTCAATCGGAAGGCGATTCCAATTTTAAAGGGTTACTCGCTAAAATCGAGCAAATTTGCGCTCAATTGCCCGTTCCCGTCATCGCCAAGGAAGTCGGAAATGGCATCTCTGCGGTGACGGCCAAACAATTAATTGAAGCCGGAGTCGCTGCGATTGATGTGGCTGGGGCCGGAGGCACGTCCTGGGCTAAAGTCGAAAGTCAAAGAGCCAAAGACAACAGACAAAGGCATCTCGGACAAGTTTTTGCCGATTGGGGTTTGCCTACGGCTGAATGTATTACTGCCATTCGGTCTATGAATTCAACCATTCCTTTAATTGCTTCTGGAGGCTTAAAAAATGGCTTAGACCTTGCCAAATCCATCGCTTTAGGAGCCGATTTAGGAGGGTTGGCTCGACCGTTTCTCGTAGCAGCGATTGAATCAGAAGCCGCCGTTGATGAGTTGGTAAAATTTTTAATTGCTGAACTTGAAATTGTTTTATTTTGCACCGGAAATCCTAATTTATCCGCCCTTAAAAATTCAGGAGCCTTAAAACCATGTTAAAGTTTTCAATGGAATTGTGTTATCCCCAGCTTGATGTCAAAACCTTAAGCGTTGGCACTTTGGGTCCAAAAGAAACCAGTAGTGAACAAACCTTAAATTATCTAATTTCTCAATGGAAATTACAACAGATTTCGGTTAATAGTCATTTATTTGATAGCTTTACAGATTTAAAAGAATCTTTACTCGACAATCAGATAGATTTGGCGTTAGTACCCCATGCCTATGAAAGAATTAATGATTTCTACATGGAACCGAGTTTTAAACTAGGTTTTATCTTCACCTATCCCACACCCGTTTACGGATTAGCCAAGCGAAAAAATGAAGGAATCGTTTTAGAAAACTGTACCCTAGTTACTCATCCCGCTCCTCTTCCTTTACTTCCCTATTTATTACCTAGCGACCTGAATCAAAACAAGATTAAAATCAAATTTGTCAATTCTACCAGTGTTGCCGCTATTCAAGTTAAACAGGGGTTGGCAGATTTAGCCATTACCAATGAAAATGCCATCCGAGAACATGATTTAGAATTTATTTCACAATATGGTAAAATTGAGATGAGTTGGTCTTTATTTCACAAACAGGAAAACACCATGATTCAAAGTATTTATTTACCTGTGCATACCTAAAAAAGCTCCCTATCCGATGAAAATAGTTGCCTTCATCACAGAAAAATAATTGAGAGTTTAAATTTCAATTTCATTTTGAACTTGTCCCCTAAAATCATGTCTAAATTTTTCCCAATTCCCAAGCCTATTAAACTCAATCCTCATGTAGAATTAGAGGTTTTTCAATGCCAAAATACCATTTTTCAATTATCCGCTGTAGCTCCTAATGCTAAACTTGAATCCCACCAACATCCTGAAAGTCAAATTGGCATGGTACTCTCAGGAGAACTGGAACTGTATATTAAAGATGTGATTAAACCCTTGAGAGCTTTACAAGATATTCATGTCGCCGATGCTAATGTTTCTCATGGTTTTGTTAATCCTTTGTCCGAAGCGATGATTGGATTTGATCTTAAACGGATTACCTCTTCTTTACCTTCAGAAGACGTTGTATTAACCCTATCAAACAACCAAGATAAAATCACTCATTTACCTTGTCAATCGGTTAAGGGTTCTTGGTTTGAAATCGTGATGATGAAAATCCCGTCTAGTTATTCCATTCCCCCACATCAAGGTCAGCAAGAAGAAATCGGATTTATTTTAAATGGACAATTAGAAATTTTTATAGAAAATGAAGAACAGTGTTTAGAATATGGTCAAATTTATTATGCTCCTTCAAAAGTTTTAAAAAAGGGATATAATTCATCGAATCAAGATATTAATTTGATTAAAATTTTAATTTAGTTTGTTTTAAAATTTTAAGTTTAACCACAAAATGCTAGGACAAAGTTTATGGATTTAGGATTAAAAGATAAAGTGGCTTTGATTACGGGAAGTAGTGCGGGAATTGGGTTTACCATTGCTGAAAAATTAGCAGAAGAAGGCTGTCACTTAATTATTTGTGGTCGCAATTCCCAACGCTTAGAACAAGCTTATCAATCTCTGGTTCAAGCTTATCCTTCCCAACAAATTCTGCGTTTAGTGGCTGATGTCCATCAAGCTCAAGATTCTGAACAATTAATACAAGACTCTTTAAATCAATACGGCAAAATTGACATTTTAGTCAATAATTCTGAAGGAGCTAACTTTGCTGAAAATTTAATTGAAAACCTTTCCGATGAAGATTGGTTAAACGTTTTTCAAGGAAAATTAATGGGTTATATTCGCTTAACCAATTTAGTGTTACCGATTATGAAAAAACAACATTGGGGAAGAATTGTTAATATCATTGGGACATCGGGAAAAGAGCCATCTCCTCGTTTAGTTAAATCGGGTGTTGTCAATGCAGCTTTAATGAATTTTACCAAATCAGTAGCTAGACAAACCGCCCCCTATAATGTTTTAATTAATAGTGTTAACCCCGGCGTTATTGATACCCCTAGACATCGAGAATATTTAGAAATTTATGCCAAAAAGCAAGGAACAACCCCAGATTTAATCCGAGAAGGAATTCTAAAAACAATTCCCATGAATCGAATTGGTACGACTGAAGAATTTGCTAATCTCGTTGTATTTTTAGCTTCAGAATGTGCGAGTTATATAACGGGAATTACTATTCCCATCGATGGTGGTTTATCCTCGTCAGCATTTTAAATTTATATCCATCAAGTAAAAATCAACAACCACAAGGGTCATGAATAGCCAATGTAAATCTCAAATGTTAGACAAATTTGTTCCCTATTATCCGACTAAAGATACTCGTAACTTTCCCATTTTTTCCAGTATTATTAATAAATTTAATATTTGCAGGCTGCAACGCAAATTTAAACAGGAGCTTCAACAACCTTCGGTGATCCTAGTTGATCAAATGGGTAAAGTTGGTTCTGCTAATCCTTATCTTGCTATTAAAAAAACTTTTCCAGAAAAAGCGGTGTATCATGTTCATAATTTAAATCCAGAAATTGTTGCCAAAATTTGGGATAAAATTAATCCTACTAGCGAGGGGGTGGAAAGAACCACAGAGACACAGAGGACACAAAGATCGATCAATCATATTGTAAGTTAAACTTATCACACAGAACCTAGAAGAGCCTTAAAGGTAATTCGTTCTAAGTTTGATTGAAGAAACTCACGCACATTTTTATTTAATCTATTGGGAAAAACAATGGTCACAACTCAACAATCTAGGGTTAGTAAAAAAGATATTGAATCCATTTATCCCCTTTCTCCCATGCAGCAGGGGATGCTATTTCATTCTTTATATAATCCAGAATCAAAGACGTATTTATCACAAATTCAAATCACCTTGCAAGGCAATTTAGATATTAGTGCGTTCCAACAAGCTTGGCAAAAAGTAGTAGATAGACATAGTATTTTACGGACTTGTTTTGCTTGGAAAAAAACCAAACAGCCTTTACAAGTGGTTAGAAAAAATGTCACTTTGCCTTGGTTTAATCAGGATTGGCGATCACATTCTCCCGCCGAACAAGAAACTAAATTTCAGGAATTATTAACCTCTGATAAAGAGCAATATTTTGAATTAGATAAAGTCCCCTTACTTCGATGTCATTTAATTCAAGTCGAAGATCAAAAATATGAATTTATCCATACTGGACATCATATTTTATTAGATGGTTGGGCAACAGCAATTCTGTTGAAAGAAGTTTTCGAGTTTTACGCTGGACTCATCAACTATCGACCCGTCAATTTACCCACACCCCGCCCTTATCAAGACTATATTAATTGGCTACAACAGCAAGATCAAACTGAAGCCGAACGATTTTGGCGAAAAAATCTTCAAGGTTTTACCTCTCCAACTCCATTAGTCGTTGATAAACCGTTAAATCCTCTTGTTACTCAAAGTAAAAATTATCTTGATCAAAAATTAAAACTTTCTCCAGAAATTACCAGTCGTCTGAAATTACTCGCCCAAGAATATCGCCTTACTCTTTCTACCCTAATTCAAGGAGCTTGGGCTTTATTATTACATCATTATAGTAGTGAATCTGATATTGTATTTGGGGCAACCGTTTCGGGACGACCGCCCAATTTTACAGGAATTGAATCGATGGTAGGGATGTTTTTAAATACCTTACCCGTTCGCATCAAAATTGAGCCTCAACTTGAATTATTAACTTGGTTTCAACAATTACAACAAGAGCATTTAGAACGAGAGCAATATAGTTATAGTTCTTTAATTGATATTCAAAAATGGAGTGAAATTCCGTCCCCTCATTCAGTTTTTGAAAGTTTTGTTGTCTTTGAAAATTTACCCTTTAGCGAAAATGATAGTGATAATTTAGGCGGTTTACAAGTCGGTGAAATGCAAGATTATGGCAATGCTGATTATCCCTTAACGGTTATTGTCACCCCTGGAGAAGCCTTAAGTATTAAAATTATTTATCCTCAAGAACGATTTGAAAATGACACCATTGAAAGGATATTAGGTCATTTTAAAACCTTATTAGAAGGAATCGCTATTAATCCCCATCGTCGGATTCAAGACTTACCTGTATTAACGGAAGCTGAACGTCAATTATTATTAATTGAATGGAATCAAACTGCACCCGAAAAACTCCTAAAACAGTGCGTTCATGAATTATTTGAACAACAAACCCTCAAAACCCCTTCAGCCATTGCCGTTGTTTTTCAAGAGCAAGAATTAACCTATCAAGAACTCAATGAGTCTGCCAATCAACTGGCTCATTATTTACGAAAAATTGGGGTGAGTTCTCAATCTTTGGTCGGGATTTGTTTAGAACGGTCTGTTAATATGGTAATTGCCGTTTTAGCAGTGTTAAAAGTAGGCGGTGTTTGTGTTCCTCTAGACCCAACCTATCCTCAAGAAAGACTTTCTTACATCCTGCAAGACACCCAAATCAAAACCTTATTAACCCAAAAAGATTGTCAATCTCTTTTAAACAGTGAAACCATTTCTCAACGGATTTTATTGGATGAACAAGGGTCAGAAATTGCCTTAGAACCCAAGACTAATCTTGACAACCCCGTGAGTTTAAAGGATTTGGCCTATATTATTTATAGTTCAGGATCTACGGGTGTGCCAAAAGGGATTATGATCCTGCATCAATCCTTAACGAATATTATTGAGCATCATCAGGCGAAAATGTCACCGGAGAGAAATTTCTTACAATTTGCTCCCTTCAATTTCGATGTTAGCTATCACGAAATGTTTGCAGCCTGGTGTTTAGGGGGAAGCTTATTTATTGTTCCAGAAGATGCCCGCTTAGACCTTGCTAAAATAAGTCAATTATTGGCAAATAACCCCATTCATAAAGCGATTTTGCCCGTTACTTTGTTACAACAATTAATTGAAACCTATAGTGAGGAAACCTACTTATTTGCTAACTTGCGTGAAATTATTTCAGCTGGAGAGCAATTACAAATTACCCCAGCGATGATTTCTGCATTCAAGAAACTCGAACATTGTACGCTTTACAATTTTTATGGACCCACAGAAGCGGATATCGTTACCAGTTATACCTTTGACCCTAATCCTGAGCTTTGGCCGAAGTATATTCCCATTGGTAAACCCGCGATTAATGTGCAAGTTTATATTTTAAATTCTCATCTTCAACCTGTACCCATCGGAGTCACTGGCGAGTTATATGTTGCGGGTGGCGGTTTAGCGCGGGGTTATTTCAACAATCCCCAATTAACCAAAGAAAAATTTATTGCTAATCCCTTTAGCGATAATTCATTGCTGTATAAAACTGGAGATTTAGCTCGTTATTTACCCAATGGAGACATTGAATATTTAGGAAGAATTGATGATGTGGTCAAAGTTAGAGGTTATAGAATTGAATTAGGGGAAGTAGAAACTATTTTAAATCAACATCCTCAAATTGCCCAAGCCATTGCTACAGTTCAGGGAGAAACCGCCAGAGAAAAATATTTAGCCGCTTATTTTATTCCCCGTCCAGGTGAAACCGTAAACCAAGTTGAATTACGTCATTTCCTTGAAAACTGGCTACCCGATTATATGATTCCCTCTGCTTTTGTGGTGATGGAATCTTTTCAACTCAGTCCTAACGGTAAAGTTGATCGAAAAGTCTTACCAATACCCGATAAAAACCCCTTATCGTTAACTCAAAATTATGTCGCTCCTCGAACTGCAATTGAAGAAGTTTTAGCGGTAATTTGGGCAGAAATTTTAGAAGTCGAACGAGTTGGGATTGAAGACGATTTCTTTCTGTTAGGTGGGCATTCTTTAAAAGCAATTCAACTGATTAGTAAAATCCGTCAAACCTTAGAAATTGAAGTTTCTGTGCGTCAACTTTTTAATCACTCAACCATCAGCCAATTAACTCCAGTCATGATTGAATTAGTGGGGAATGAAGGGTTACTAAATGAAATTGCCGTAACGGTTCAAGAAATTTCTAGACTTTCACCAGAAGAAGTTCAAGCTTTATTATCTCAAAACTAAAAAAAATAAGTCAACCACTTCTGAATTATTAATTACAAATGAAAAACAACTCTCAAGATCAACAAAAATTACTCAAGCTCCTGCTTCAAAAAAAAGGTATTAGTTTTAAAAAAGTAAATACTATACCTAAACGCCAATCATCCAACTCTGAATTAATTCCTATCTCTTTAACTCAGTTAGAACTTTGGTTTTTTGCTCAATTTTATCCAGAAAATTGTATTTATAACTTGCCTTGTATTTATCGCATTGAAGGCTTGCTTAATGTTCCTGCACTAGAGGAAAGCTTAAGAGAAATTGTCAAACGTCATGAAAGTTTGCGGACAACTTTTACTTGTATAGATGGAAAAGTGTTCCAAAAAATTACAGATGATCCAGTTTTTGATTTTTCAATTCTTGACCTACAAAGACTTAGTGAACTGGAGCAAAAAAAAGAAACCAAAAGATTGTTATCAGCAGAAATTAACCGATCTTTTGATTTAGAAAAAGATTCATTATTTCGCAGTAAAATTATAAAATTTGCTGAAAATAACTATCTGTTAATTATGACAATCCATCATATTATTGCTGATGGTTGGTCTTTGAATATTTTGACTAAAGAGCTAGGCATTCTTTATGAAGCTTTTTGTCTGAATAAACCTTCACCTTTGCCTGAATTACCGATTCAATATGGTAACTTTTCTCTGTGGCAATGGCAATCAATAAAAGATAATTCATGGCAATCTCATCTGAATTTTTGGAAGAAACATATAGGGATTAACCCACCCATTTTAAAACTTCCTACTGATTACCCACGCACAACGGCTCAACCTGTTGAAGCAGCTATTCATCATTTCCTTATTTTCCAAAACTTAACAGACGAATTAAAGTCATTAAGTCATCAAGAAAAAGCGACTTTATATATGACTTTATTAGCCGCCTTAAAAATATTACTCTTTTACTATACACAACAGACAGAAATTATTATTGGTGGAGTTGCGGCTAATCGTAACCAACCCGAAACACAAGATTTAATCGGACTTATGGTTCAGTTTCTCCCCTTATATACTCATGTAGAAGGTCAAGCCAATTTTCGAGACTTGCTGCATCAAGTAAAAGAGATGAGTTTAGAGTTTGATGCTTATCAAGAAATTCCTTTTATCACGTTAGTGGAAAAATTAAAACCCATTAGGGATACTCAATATGCTTTGTTTCATCAAGTCATTTTCCTTTTCCAGAATGCTCCTAAACAAGATTTAAAATTCATCAATCTGACAGTCACAGACGAGTTATTAAAAATGGATATAGAACCCCATAGTGCCGAAAATGATTTAACTATATCCCTTGAAGAAACTGAGCAAGGTATGAGAGGTGCTTTCGTGTACAAAGCTGATTTATTTACGGCTGAAACTATTACTCAAATGGGACAATATTTTCAGCAGTTATTGAAGAATATTGTCACTGATCCTAATAAAACCATTTCTGATCTATGTCCTTTCTCTGAATCCGTCTCTTTCTCAGACAATACTTCCCCCTTGTCTTTATCAATCAATGAAATTAAATCTAATGACTTACCCCATAATCTAACTAGAGAAACCATGGTCAATATCTGGCAAGAAGTTTTAGAATTAGAAGAAATTAGTGTTAATGATAACTTTTTTGACCTTGGGGGGGATTCTCAAAAAGTTATTCAGGTAATTGATAAAATCGGTAAAATTCTTAAAATTAATTGTACTTTGCGTGATTTTTTTGAAAATCTCACTGTAGCACGTCTAATCACAACCTTTAAAAATAAATGAGTTTAAGCGTATTTCCCTAGCTTTAAAAATGGTATAATTACAAAAAAAATACAGAAAAAAATGACAAATCATCTCTTTGATTTAACAGGTAAAGTTGCAATTATCACGGGTGCTGCCCGAGGAATTGGTCGGGTATTAGCGCAAGGATTAGCACAAGCTGGAGCTAAGGTAGTAATTGGTGATATTAATCAAGTTGGTGCTGAACAAACGGTTCAACTGATTCAAGAAGCAGGAGGCGAGGCCATCGCAATTGAGACCGATGTTCGTCAACGTCAAGCTTGTCAGAATTTAATTAACCAGGCGGTTGCTAATTATGGTCAACTCGATATTATGGTCTGTAATGCAGGAGTTGAAATTCTCAAAAACACTGATGAATTAGAGGAATTTGAATGGGATCAGGTTATTAATGTTGACTTAAAAGGTTATTTTAATTGCGCTCAACTAGCAACCAAACAAATGATCAAACAAGGAACAAAGGGATCAATTATTATGAATTCTTCTATCTGTGCTTTCGTTGCTGTTCCCAAATCTTCAGGAGCATATAGCGCCGCAAAAGGTGGTGTCAATCAATTAGTAAAATCCCTAGCGGTCGAATTAGCTAGTCACAAAATTCGAGTCAATGCTTTTGCACCGGGGTATATGAATAATATGATGGAAGGAACAGAAGGTTTACGTTCAACTTCCGATGAAATGGACGAATTATATACTAGAATTCCCATGAAACGAACCGGAGATTTAGAAGAGTTAATTGGCCCTGTCGTGTTTTTAGCGTCCGCAGCTTCCTCTTATGTAACTGGAGCAATTTTAATGGTAGATGGAGGTTATACTGCTATTTAGCATCAATAATTAAACAATTTTTAGGTTGATTTATATCGATCAAACCAACCTAAAATCACTGAATTAATCCTATTTAACCCATGTCAAAAATGAACCATAACTCTCAAGACAAACAGAAATTACTCAAGCTGTTACTACAAAAAAAAGGAATCGGTGTAAAAACAAATACGATACCTTCTAGGAATCCATCTCAACTTGTACCGCTTTCTTTTTCTCAAGAACGACTTTGGTTTTTGTACCAATTAGAAGCTAACGGCTATACCTATAATATGGCGTTTCGCTTTCAAATTGAAGGGAATTTGGATATTGATATCTTTAGAAAAGCTTTAGAAACTATTATGCAACGTCATGAATTGTTGCGAACTTGTTTTCAAGAAGTTGACGAAATTCCCCGACAAATTATTAAACCGAAAATTCAGTTAAATTTGCCTTTAGTGGATTTACAGTCCTTATCTTCTAGGGAACAAACTCAAGAATTAGAGCGATTAACTGAACAAGAAATTTATACTCCCTTTGACTTAACCCAAGCTCCTTTAATGCGGACTTTTTTGGTTAAATTAAAAGCTGACTCTTATCTTTTATTTTTGAGTTTACACCATTCTATTTTTGATGGCTGGTCAATGAAAGTTTTACTACAAGAACTTTCTCATTTATATGAAGCTTTTTTACAAAAACAATCTAATCCTTTACCCGATTTACCTATTCAATATGGTGATTTTGCCGTTTGGCAAAGACAACAGTTACAAGGAGATAAACTCACCCAGGAAGTTAATTATTGGCAACAACAATTAACCGGAATTCCACCCTTATTAGAAATTCCCACTGATCATCCTCGTCCTCCCATACAAACGTTTAAAGGCAATAATTGTACATTTAAAATAAGTCCAGAATTAAGCCAAAACCTGAAAAATATTAGCCAAACGTCAACCGCTACTTTGAATATGACGCTGTTAACGGCGTTTAATGTTTTATTATATCGCTATAGCCGTCAAGAAGATATTGTGATTGGGATTCCCAGTGGCAATCGACATTTTCCTGAAATTGAACCCTTAATTGGTTGCTTTGTTAATACCTTACCCATTCGGACTCAGTTTAAAGAAAATCTCTCATTTCAAGCTTTATTAAATCAAGTTAAACAAGCATTTTTAGAAGCTTATGAACATCAAGATTTACCCTTAGAAAAGGTGGTGGAAGTGGTAAATCCTGAACGAAATATAAGTTATAGTCCTTTATTTCAAGTGATGTTTTCTTGGGAAGATATGCTGCACATTAATCATTTTTCGATGGCGGATTTAAAATTAACTCCCGTTACGATGAATGCTTTAATTGCTCAATTTGATTTAACCTTAGCCATGCAAGAAACGGCGGAGGGTTTAGTCGGCTCTTTTGATTATAATTGCGCGTTGTTTAATCAAGACACGATTGAACGCATGATTACCCACTTTCAAACCTTGTTAGAAGGAATTGCCATTAATCCTGAACAATCGATTGAATTATTACCTATTTTACCTTTATCAGAACAAAAGTTATTAGCTCAATGGAATCAGACTAATATTGCTGAAAATCCAAAGGTTTGTATTCATGAATTATTTGAACATCAAGTTTTAAAAAATCCAAATGGGATCGCAATAGAATGGTGCAGGGAAAAAATCACCTATCAAGACTTAAATCATCGTGCCAATCAATTAGCTCATTATCTCCAATCTAAGGGGGTTAAAGTTGAATCGTTAGTGGGAATTTGTTTAGAACAATCTGTATCTATTATTATCAGTTTTTTGGCAATTCTTAAAGTGGGTGGTACTTATCTTGTTCTAGCTCCCAATTATCCCCAAGAGCGTTTAAACTATATCTTAAATGATGCTCAAGTCTCGGTATTAATCACTCAAAATACCTTCGTTAATTTATTCCGTGATCATCAAGCAGAAGTGGTTTGTCTGGATACTGAAGAAAGCTCAATTGCTAGTCAAAGCAAAAACAATTTAGTTAACCCTATTCAGCCAAATAATTTAGCTTATATTATTTATACCTCTGGTTCAACAGGCACTCCTAAAGGGGTTATGATTGAACATCAAAGTTTAGTTAATCATAGTTTAGGAATCATTAAAGTCTATGATTTAACAAGTCGTGATCGAATTTTACAATTTGCTTCTTTTACCTTTGATGTAGCTGCTGAAGAAATTTATCCAACTTTTTTAACGGGTGCAACTTTAGTTATGCGTCCTGCATTAATGTTCCCTTCTTTAGCTGATTTTACTCAATTTATTCAGCAAAAGTGTTTAACAGTCATTAATCTTCCGGCTACTTATTGGCATGAATGGGTATTAGATTTATCTCAAACTTTAATAACCTTACCTGAAACCCTACGCTTAGTGATTACAGGAAGTGAAGAAGTATTACCAGAGCGATTAATATTATGGCAAAAAATACTATCAAATAGTCAACGAGAAGATATCACTTGGTTGAATGCTTATGGTCCGACAGAAGCGACGATAACCAGCACAGTTTTTAATCCCAATTTCATTCATAAAATTGCTCAAATTCATTCTGTTGCCATTGGTAAACCGATTACAAATACACAGGTTTATATTTGTGATCGCTATTTGCAACAAGTCCCCATTGGAATACCAGGAGAACTGTTAATTGGAGGTTTAGGTTTGGCCAAAGGTTATCTCAATCGCGATGATTTAACCCGTGAAAAATTTATTACTCATGCTTTTAATTCATCAGAATATCAACGTTTCTATAAAACTGGAGATTTAGCTCGTTATTTACCCGATGGAAATATAGAGTTTTTAGGACGCATTGATAATCAAGTTAAAATTCGAGGGTTTCGTATTGAAATTGGCGAAATTGAAGCCGTATTAACTGAATACCCAGATGTCCGAGCGACGGCGGTAATTGTTCGAGAAGATCAAACAAATAATAAACAATTAGTGGCTTATATTGTGACAAAATATCCATCCATTGATCCTGCAAAATTGCGGAGTTTTCTTAAACAGAAATTACCAGATTATATGATTCCAGCTTTCTTTGTACAGCTTCAAGAATTGCCCTTAATGAGCAGTGGGAAAATTGATCGTAACGCTTTACCCGCACCCACCGAAAGTCAGTATCAAAAAACGATGATTACACCCCGAACAGCTACGGAAAAAATTGTTGCTGAGATTTGGCAAGATGTTTTAGGGTTAAAGCAAATTAGTATTTTCGATAATTTCTTTGACTTAGGTGGTCATTCTTTAAAAGCTGCCCAAGTGATTTCTCGACTGCGAGAACAATTAGCTATTAATATTCCTTTAAACAATCTTTTTTCAGAACCGACGGTAGCAGGATTATCCTCTAATTTAGACTTGAATTTATCTGATACAATTGAGAGTGATCAAATCCCAGATTGGCAAGTCGAAATTGCCCTAGATCCCACCATTCAACCGCCGAATATTCTGACTTTCTTTCCTCAGAAACCTGCTGATATTTTGCTAACAGGAGCTACGGGTTTTCTCGGAATTCATTTATTAGCTGAATTGTTGGACAAAACAGAAGCTAATATTCATTGTTTAATTCGAGACAAAAGTTTAGAACAAGCTCAAGCGAAAATTTACCAGAAATTAAAAACCTTTCAATTATGGGATGAACAGAAAAGCTCTCGTATTATTCCTGTTATTGGTGATTTATCCCAAAAACGTTTAGGAATGTGTGAACCTGATTTTCTGGAATTAGCCAATCAAATTGATGTGATTTATCATAATGGAGCTTGGGTTAATGCAATTTATCCCTATTCAATACTGAAACCCACTAATGTTTTAGGAACAGCAGAAATCTTGAGATTAGCCTGCTTAATTAAAACCAAACCTGTCCATTTTGTCTCGACGATTTCTGTTTTTTCCCCCAGTTATGCTCAAGGAAACTTAATTCAAGAATCTGATCCCCTGGGTATAAATCATGGACTCAATGCCGGTTATACTCAAAGTAAATGGGTCGCTGAAAAATTAATCATGGAAGCTGGAAAACGGGGACTTCCGATGACAATTTTCAGAGCATCTCGAATTATTGGACATAGTAAAACTGGAATTTGTAATAGAGAAGATTTGTTTTGTCGTATGATTAAAGGCTGTATTCAATTAGGAATGATTCCTGATTTTGGCGATAGTACAGAAGACCTCACTCCTGTGGATTATGTGAGTGGTGCAATTATACATTTAGCCAGTCAAGAAAGCTCTTTAGGGAAAGCATTTCATTTGTTGAATTCTCACCCAACCTTAAATCGTGACTTATTTGATTGTGTTCGGGAAATGGGTTATCCGTTGCAGTTGGTTTCTTTTGAAAAATGGCGATCACATTTAACAGAACAATGTAAAATTAATACAGATAATGCTTTATCTCCGGTGTTAGATAATTTTTCAGATGAAAATTTATCCGCAGGTTATCCCCCCCAGTTTGATGCTCAAAATACGGTAATGGGGTTAAAGGGTACAGCCTTTAATTTTCCAAAAATTGATGACAGATTGTTAAAAACTTATTTTGAATATTTTACTAAAATTGGGTTTTTAACACAATAAATGATCGATTTCATCACACTCCATAAGCTGAATTGCACAGCTTATCTCATACCCAGATTCAAAATATCCAGAGCATCAATTCTAAGAGGGAAATGTTATGTTTAACTTAAAACATAAATTATATTTATTAATTTCAAAATTCTTAGAAGAACAAGAACGAATCGAAAAACGTAAACAACTTTCCGAAAATGCCACGGTTCACAGTTCCGTAAAATTTATCGGAAAGTGTGAAAATTATAGGGTAGATAAAAGTTTAATTACTATCGGAGAAAATACCATAATATTAGGTGAATTGTTTTTATTTACCCATGATGGAAAAATAGAAATCGGTAAAAATTGTTATATTGGTGAGAAAACTGGAATTAGATCAGCAAATTCTATCAAAATTGGCAATGAAGTTATAATTGCCGATGATGTCAATATTTATGATACCGATGCTCATTCATTAAATTATGTTTTAAGACAGAAATAATTTGTGGAAGTCGTCATTTTAAATAATCTGATTAAGGATGCTAAATATCTTGATATAAAATCTGCACCAGTGGTGATAGAAGATCATGTTTGGATTGGATTTAATGTTGCGATTCTTAAAAGGGTTACGATTGGGAAAGGAGCAATTATTGGAGCAGGTTCGGTGGTGACACAAGATGTAGAACCTTTTACTGTTGTTGCTGGTAATCCTGCCAAAATTATCAAACGATTATGAATCTGCTCCAATGCCTAAACAATAGGTTAATATTGATTACTGATATGTAAAAAATCTAGAAAATAGTAGTAATAGAATTTCTGATAACAATGCAGATTTTTATGGTATGCTGAATTAATGTCTAACTCAAGAGATAGACATTCAAAGTTATAATGTCACCATTTTAGCCCAAGGAGAATCCTATGAATGTTGCAGAAAAAACCTCAGATAGTATAAATCTCAAAGAAGATACCCGAACTTTCAATCAATCTCTTCAAGAATTTTTAAGATTTATTCAAGTTTATTGGTATCCGAAAGAACACCAGGATAGAGCTTTTTCGCAGATTATTCGTTCCTGGGGAATGCTCGTTTTATTGTTTTTATTATTAGTGGGATTAGTAGGTCTTAATGCGTTTAATAGTTTTGTTTTTAGAGACTTAATTACCTTCACAGAAGCTAGGGATGTAGAAAAATTAACTCATCTTGTCATTATTTATGGGATTACCCTAGGCAGCATGACGTTTTTCGGAGGATTGTCCAAGTTTCTTAAACAACTAATTGCGCTGGATTGGTATCAATGGATCAATAGTAGTATCTTGCAAAAATATTTTAAAAATCGTGCTTATTATCAAATCAATTTTAAAGGAGATATTGAAAATCCAGATCAACGTTTATCCCAAGAAATTCAACCCATCACCAGAACAACGATGGACTTTTTAACAACCTGTGTTGAAAAAGTTATGGAGATGCTGGTTTTTATTGTCATCCTTTGGTCAATTTCTAAAACCATTTCTATAGTGCTGCTGGTTTATACGATTATTGGAAATATTCTTGCTACCTATATTACTCAACAATTAAATAAAGTCAGTAAACAACAATTAGAAACCGAAGGAACCTATAAATACGCCATTACTCATGTTCGGACTCACGCCGAATCAATTGCATTTTTTAGAGGGGAAGAAAAAGAGTTAAATATTATTCAAAGGAAGTTCAATCAGGTGATTAAAATTATAATTGAAAAAATTAATTGGGAAAGAAACCAAGAATTTTTTAACCGCGGCTATGAATCCATGGTTCAAATCTTCCCCTTCTTAATTGTTTCCCCATTATATATTAGTGGTGAAATTGAGTTTGGACAAGTTAATCAAGCCAGCTATTGTTGCTATTTCTTTTCCACAGCCTTATCCGTGTTAGTGGATGAATTTGGACGCTCCGGTGAGTTTATTAATTATATTGAACGTTTAGAAGAGTTTTACCAAGCTTTAGAGGGTGTAAGCGAACAAACCAACCCAGTTAATACCATTAAAGTCATTGAAGATAACAATCTAGCTTTTGATGATGTCACCTTACAAACTCCCGATGCCGCTAAAGTGATTGTCGAACATTTATCCCTGTCCGTTGAACCAGGGGAAGGTTTATTAATTGTTGGGCCAAGTGGTCGAGGAAAAAGTTCTCTTTTACGCGCTATTTCTGGGTTATGGAATACAGGGACAGGTCATTTGGTGCGACCTCCCCTCGACGATTTATTATTTTTACCCCAACGTCCTTATATCATTTTAGGAAACTTGCGTGAACAGCTAATTTATCCTCAAACGACAACGGAGATGAGTGAAACCCAATTAAAAGAAATCTTACAAGAAGTTAACCTGCAAGATGTTCTTAATCGCATCAAAAATTTTGATGAGGAAGTGGATTGGGAAAATATTTTATCTTTAGGAGAACAACAACGTCTAGCCTTTGCGCGACTATTCGTTAATCAGCCAGATTTTGTGATTTTAGATGAAGCCACCAGTGCTTTAGATTTAAAAAATGAAGATCATTTATATAAACAGTTACAACAAACTGGAAAGACCTTTATTAGTGTCGGACATCGAGAAAGTTTGTTTAACTACCATCAAAAGGTTTTGGAACTTTCCGAGGATTCTACTTGGCGTTTAATGAGAATGGAAGACTATCATCCATCAGCAGCGATTGCAACTCATTCTAACAATGCCAAAACCGTTGATGAAACGATAGAAATTGTCTCTGAAATTAACAATCAAGACAATTTTACCCATCAAGAAATGCAAAAACTGACCAACTATAGCTTAAGTACCATCAAAAATAAAGCCAGTCGAGGTCAAATAATTGTTGCCAATGATGGCATGAGCTATCGTTATGACAAAACCCTTGATATTGCCAAATGGGTGAGAGTTTAGCTTCTCAAGGAGCTTCGATCGAACTTAAAAAGGCATCTTGCCGCAGTTCGGGAACCTTCAAAGAAGATTCTCGACCCATTACATTGTTCGCCAATTCCGAGTTGAATTGGCGAATTAAAAGCCGCCAGGACTTAAATAACTGGGATTTTCCTGTAGGGAAGTATCGAAGGGATTGGGTAAATCTTGGGTGCGAATTAAAGGCCCAGACTGTTGCTGTTGCATGACATCATAGTATAAAGTTTCGGTTAATTTGGCATCCCGGGTAATCATATTATCGAAATAGGAACCTTGGGGAAAAGTACGCCAACCAAAAAGAGAGTTGAACTGTCCTAAAATGTTGGTGTAGTCGTAGAAACGACCCGTATTGTTATTAACAGCGCGGTTAAACAAACCGGGAATATTATTAAATCCCACCGCCGTATCGGGAGAGGGGACAAGTTGCAATTGTTGGGTTTTTACCGGTGCAGGATTGGTGGCGGGTGAACTTTCGGCGATCGCGCTAGGCGGACTCAACCAGACTAAACCGGTGAAACAAAACAGGGAAGGAAGTAAAAATTGAGCGCGCATGGCTAAAAATCTCCTCACAGGGATAGGGTTAATTAAAAAATCGCGTCAATGGGATGAGAAAGAAATCAATACTAGCGATCGAGTCAATATATAATGACTTTTGGCTTAATTGTAACCGAAATTTTGGAGTCAGTCAGGCTCCCAATCCTGAAAATATGGCTAATTCCTCGGTAGCGAATCTCGATACTGCTTCCCTGCGTCAATTTCTCCTCGATGCTCTTGTCCGTCTTGCCTATGGAGAGGGGGATTTCACCCTGTCTTCAGGACAAAAAAGCAGCTACTATATCAACGGCAAACAAGTTACCCTCACTGCTGAGGGAGCTTTAGCCGTGGGGCGTTTATTGCTGTCGCTACTGCCTCCAGATACCCAAGCGGTGGCAGGATTAACCCTAGGGGCGGATCCGATTGTCAGCGCCGTTATTGTGGTATCTGCCTACGAAAATCGTCCGATTCCAGCTTTAATTGTCCGCAAAGAGGCAAAAGGTCACGGAACCATGGCTTATATCGAGGGGCCGATTTTAAACCCGGGTGCCGCGGTGGTTGTCCTCGAAGACGTGGTGACAACGGGCAAAAGTGCCATGGTAGCGGTAGAAAGATTACGCGATGCCGGTTATCAAGTAGATTTAATCATTGCTTTGGTGGATAGAGAGCAAGGAGGGGCGGAATTTTACCAATCTCAGGGAATAAAGTTTCAAGCTTTGTTTTCGATTCGAGACCTACAGGCGGCTTATCAGAAAAAATAGCAGGGAATGGCGATAAACGCTCGATAACTGGATTTTAACAGTCGGATTGGCTCTGGGGATAAACCACAAAGGCACAAAGAACACAAAGAGGAAGACAGATTCGAGAGGGCTGCTTTCATTGCCTAAACGATAAGTTAAGTAGGTAGGCGTTAAAAATTATCAGAAACCCCCCTTATCAAGGGGGGCAGGGGGGATCGAACCTAAAATCCATTTTAAATTTAATTATAACCAGCTACTTAACTAGATTTTTTTCCTGTGAATAATTGGTCACTAGCTGAGG
>NZ_JASJFF010001034.1:0-5580 GCF_030065435.1 Microcystis sp. M53603_WE2 | reverse complement strand
GGTTTCAACCGTTGCTGCCCAAAAAAGCACAAAATAACCCACTATGAAATTCTATCAAATCGCTGTTACCATTGGAACATCGTCGTTAAATAAAAATCTTTCTCAATTAATTCTTAAGAATTTATAAATATTGCGGAATGTTAATTTAAATATTCTCAAGCTTGTGGAGCCAATAAATAATTTTTGCTTATCTTTAGCCAACATTGGGTTAGGAGTCAGGAGTCAGGAGTCAGGAGTCAGGAGTCCGGAGATAGGAGTCCAGAGATAGGAGATAGGAGATAGGAGATAGGAGTCAGGAGACTTTTTTATTTATTCTCCCCACTTCCTCACTTCCCCACACCCTCTTTCAAGTCAGGAGTCGGGAGATTATTTTTATTTGTTCTCCCCACACCCTACACCCTACACCCTACACCCCACACCCCACACCCTACACCCTACACCCCACACCCTACACCCCACACCCCACACCCCACACCCCACTTCCCCACTTCCCACTGTGCAGGGGGATTATTTTCTAGAGAATAAAACGTAAAAACAGGGAATAATAAACAGAGTTAACAGAGTTGCTAAAGACAAACCCGAAAAAACGACAATTCCTAAAGGTTGCAGGAATTGTCCCCCCTCTCCTAATCCTAAAGCGAGGGGAAATAAACCTAAAACCGTGGTCACGGTAGTCATTAAAATCGGTCGTAAACGTTGGGGAGCGGCCTTTAAAATAGCTTGTAGTCGAGTAAAACCGAATTCTTGCCGCAATTGATTCGCCAATTCCACCATAATAATCCCGTTATTAACCACAATGCCCACCAATAAAACCACCCCGACGATGACAATGGCATTAATCGGGGTTTTGGTCAAATATAGTCCGAAAATTCCCCCCGCTAGGGCCAAAGGAACGGTTAACATAATCACCAAAGGGTCTATGAGTGAGTTATACTGCACTGCCATGACCACAAAGACTAAAAATACCGATAAACCCGCTAATAAACCCAAAGAACCCTGAATTTCTTGATTAGAAGTGGCGGCAGCACTGGGTAAAATGCTGATACCATCCGGTAAGGGAGTGGAATTTAAAACCGATTGTACTCCCGCGAGTGCGTCACTTAATTTCGCCCCTTCGACTAAACTGCCGATAATAATAAAAACTTGACGCTGATTGATTCTCTGGATGACTCCGGGGGTTTTTCCCGCTTCAATCCGGGCTATATCTGCTAATTTTAAGTCTTCTTGTCTATTGACAAAAATAGGTATTTGTGAGATATCACTAATTTTTTGCCGCGAGTTGGGGTCCAATTGCACCCGGATATCGATTAATCTTTCTCCCCGTTGCAGTTGGGTGGGGATCGATCCTTGAATAGCGGTCCGTAGCGTTTGTCCCACTTCCAGGGTACTCAATCCCAAACTATTTAAGCGGGTCCAATCGGGTTTAATCTGAATTTCCGGTTGTCTGGGGTCAGCATCGGCACGAAAACGCGCACTAGGGACTTTTTCATCGAGAATACTGAGGATTTCTTCACCAGCTTGCTCTAAAGTTTTCCCATCGCGTCCCTGTAACATCACATCCACATCGGCACCAACGGAGGGAGAGTTATTAAGAATAATACCGCGCACTTGACCGGGGGTGAGACGCAAACGCACGTTAACGAGGTTTAATTGCTCTAGTGCTTTGCTCATGCGTTCGATATATGCTTCTGTATTAGTGCCTTGTTTGAGATTAATCGTACTAGAAGCGCGCAAAATATTTTCATTGGTAGTTGTGCCAAAAAGAGAACCGCCACTGGTAGTAAAAACATACTCAGTTTCCGGTTGTGATAATAAAATCTTTTCTACTTCCCGCATCACCTGACGGTTAGTATTTAAATTGGTACCCGGGGGAAATTGAGCAAAAACGTTCACCTGTCCGGTTTGAATACGACTAAAGACTTCCTGGGGGATATATTGCCAGAGATAGAAACTACTTCCCCCTAAAATTAAAAAGGCCAGCAGGATAACAGGTATTCTGTAGTGGATGATTTTAGCTAAAAAACGACCGTAGAGGATGGTTAAACCTTCTAGACGTTGACTAAAGACTTTTAAGAGCCAAAACCGATGGATACCACGGTCAACCCCCATATTTAACAAACGACTGGCCAACATGGGAACAACAGTTAACGCACACAACAGAGAAGCAGCCACAGCAAAACTGATAGTGAGGATAATCTCGTTAAACAGCAGAGAGATAAAACCACCCAGTAATAAAAATGGCAGGATAGAGACGAGATTAGTCGCAGTGGAGGCCACTAAAGCAGATTCTACCTCTTGGCTGCTATTCCGGGCAATTTCTAAAAAATCTCGCTTATTTTGGTTTTGATTAACTTTGAGGGCAATATTTTCCAGCATGACAATGGAATTATCCACCACGATACCCACCCCTAGGGCCAATCCTCCCAAACTAAACACATTTATCGATAACCCGAATAACTTCATACAGATAATTGCGACGAGGGTAGAAAGAGGAATCGCTAGGGTAATGATAAAAGTCTGTCGCAGGGAACCGAGAAAGACGAATACAGTCAGTCCTGCTAGAATTGTCCCCGCTAGTCCCGAGGAAACCACGTTATTAACCGCGTTTTGGATAAATACAGACTCATCAGTAGTGGTGACGACTTGTATTCCCCCGGTCATTAACCCGGATTTTTTTAATTCTGTAATGCGTTTTTTGACCCCTTCTACCACAGCAATCGTGTTCGCATTCGGTTGTTTTTGGACGCTAACCCTCACGGCATTTTTTCCATTTAGGGTGACAAAAATTCTTTGTTCTTCTGTCCCATCGATAACTCTGGCCACATCCCGCAGATAGATTTTTTCTTCGGGATTATTACTATCGGTCAGCGCTAAATCTTGGATATCCGCTACGTTTTTAAATTTCCCCACCGCACGGGTTAAAGGTTCCCCGGTTTCTCCCTGTAGTCGGCCCCCAGAGATGTCCTGATTGCGTCTTTTTAGGGTGTCTAAAACCTGATTTAATCCCACTCCTAAAGATTGTAATCGCTGCAGGTCAATATTAACTTGAATTTCTTCTCTAACTCCCCCAATCACGTCCACCACTGCCACTCCTTCCACAAATCCTAATTCTCTCCCTAATTCTTCATCGGCAAATAATCTTAAATCTTTTAGGGGTAGGGTATCAGAAACGAGAGCGAATTCATAGACGGGTAAACGAGAGGGTTCAAATTTGTTTAAGCGCGGTTCCTCAATAATATCGGGTAAATTTTGTCGGACACGATTAAAACTTTCGGTAGCTTCATTTAAAGCAACATTTAAATCTCCCCCCGGTTGAAAAAATAAATCTACTCGCATCCTTCCCTCGCGAGTTTCTGAATAAACTTGCACTACTCCCTCGGTGGCACTCATTCCTTCTTCTAGGGGTTTAGTTACTTCTTCGAGAATGACTTCCGGGGAAACTCCGGGTACATTCATCCTTAAACTAATGCGGGGATAAGTGATAGAAGGAAGCAAGTCCACTTCTAAACGATTTAGAAAAAAAAGACCGATGATGATAACTGCTATAGTTAACATCAATACTCCTATGTGACGACGAATTGACAGACCGCTTAGGGAGATGTTTTCTGACATGATTACCTATGGGGGAGAGTAAGGAGTGAACAGTGAACAGTAAACCCATAACTGATAACTGATTAATTGTGCATAACTCGACCGAAACTCCATAATTTTTGATAATAATGACGACTAACGCTATCCCTATCATCAGTAAGTAGATTTATAGCGATACCATTGTTACCTGTTTCTTTTCCTGAACTGTGGATATATTGATTATTACCTAGATATAAAGCCACATGATTAACTCTTTTATCACCAAAGAAAATTAAATCTCCTGGGAGTAATTCCTCTCGGTTTATTTTTTGACAAAAAGCCTCCTGTTGATAGGAATCCCTCGGCAACCAAATACCAAAAGTGGCAAAAGCAGCCTGGATTAATCCTGAACAATCGTAATTAGGTGCAAGGGTTCCACCCCAGAGATAATGATTGGTACGGTTCCTTGCTTCCTGAGTAAAAGTGATAATCTCAGGAATATGTTTTTCTATGTCGGAACGAGTTAGAGGAATTTTTTGATAAGCTGTGGTGGCCACCGCAATTGCATCTAAATCTTCTCCGCATAACCAAGCTAAATAATTATCTTCTCTTAGCTGAATTTGTAGCCCTTTTTCGGTAATTTCTAGGGAAATAAATTTTAATTGTCTTCCCTGTTGTGCTTGGGTCGCTAACTCTTGACAACTGGGAGAATTGTAGAGATTTAAGTCTCTTATACAGAGATATTCCTGGTTGAATGATGGGGTAAGAGAGATGATTTTCATAAAAAATAGCTCAGAATTTATTGACAGAAAAAACTGCATTACTAGCCAAAAGCAAAGGGATAACAACGAGGAGAATAACCTTAGTTCGTTCTGTCATCTTCAAGTTTCCACCTCTCTTAATTCGGCTCTCTTATTCTTTGTGTGAGCAGTTTAACTTACTATAGAAGCGATCAATCTTTCTTTGTGTCCTCTGTGTCTCTGTGGTTCCTTCCACTCGCTCGCCAGCAGGACTGTATCTTAGAATACATTTTACCCACCAAACCTAAGAGAGCCTTAATTCTTGGCCATAAAGATAATCTATAACCGAACTGAATCCCTGAAAAATTATTAAACCTATGGCATAATTAACCTTTCAGGGTTCAAAAACTGCAAAAATAAGGATTAAATGGCATACAATCGGTGAATAGAGCATTTAATCGTTTATTATTCGTTTTTAATTCTCCTGACTACTGGCTACTGGCCACCAACTCCTAACCCTAACAACAATTTTTGATTTTTACAACAGGTCTAGGATAGCCATTTCCTTAACAATATGTTACAATAGCCGGCGAGAGGGGAGTGGCCAATATCTGGAACTTTTGGGCTAGAGATAGATTCTATCGATCAACAGTCACCTCCTGGGTGGGTGGAATTAAATATAAGATGAACGTAGGTTGGGTTGAAGTATGAAACCCAACGCCCGCATGGGTTACGCTACCGCTAACCCATCCTACAAATAATTGTTCCTCCCTACTTAAAGTAAGCTTTTAATCAGATGTTGAGGTTAGTCCATGGCCAATGTTTCGGGGCGGTTTCAAAAGCAAGAATACAGCCAAAACTCAGAAAATACCGTCGCGGTGGTCAGTTCAGTCATGTCCGGTTTAAAAAAAGCATCTCCCCTACAAAAGGGCTTATTTTGGGGAATAACCCTCAGTTTTACCGCCCTAGTTTCCGCCACTGTTGGGGCTGCCGTCGCTTTAATTAGTCCCTTACCCGCACCAATTGGGGCTATCTTCCAAAAAACATCTTTTCCCACCCAAACAGACATCCTTGAGGATCAAGCTTGGAATAGCTTAATCAATCAGCAGCTTTCTCGTCCTGTTAATATTTTAGTTATGGGCATCGATCGAGTTTTAGATGCCAAAAACAGCGACGATGTATTTAAAGGTCGCAGCGATACCATGCTCCTAGTGCGCTTCGATCCTAGCGATAAAACCGTGAGAATGTTGTCTATCCCTCGCGATAGCCG
>NZ_JASJFF010000983.1:0-3990 GCF_030065435.1 Microcystis sp. M53603_WE2 | reverse complement strand
TTCCATTCTTCCCTACCTTGAAGGAGTTTGTTGGAGGCTTGGCATTTTTTTTTAGTAAGGGTTTGCGGAAAAAGGTTTTTCTGGGGGCAGGGTCTGGGGTGTGGGGTGTGGGGTGTGGGGTTTCATCGATTTTCAGGTGGTCAACTACCTAATTTTCAGGGAAAAAGTCCAGGAATTTTCCCCCCGATCCCCGCAATGGCTGGCACTTTTTGAGGGGAAAAAAGTCCAAAAGTCTTATCCAACAAGGTTTTTAGATTTATTCAGCAAGCCCTACTTAAACAAAATGGCAATGCTTCAACAGAGCGCCTTCAAGTAGGGGATGATATTCTTTTTCGGAGATAGTATAGGCCCCAAATCTAGCCAGATGGGGATTTTGCATTTGGGCATCAAATAGACAGAAATCCCGTTCTCTGAGGTGTTCGACTAACTTGACCATGGCTACCTTAGAACCATCGGGAATTTGATAAAACATCGATTCCCCGATAAAAACCCCGCGAATTGCTAAACCTAAAATCCCCCCCGCTAATTGATCCCCTTGCCAAGTCTCGAAACTGTAGGCCCAACCGGCCTGGTGTAATTGCTGATAGATTTGCATTAACTCCGGGGAAATCCAAGTCAGCGAGCGATCGGCACAACCGGCACAAACCCCAGCAAAATTGCGGTTAATAGCCACGCTAAAGCGATTTTGATTCAAAACTCGTTTTAGGGACTTGGGATACCTAAAACGCCGATCAAGAGGGATAAGAGCGCGATTTTTACTAGAATACCAATCCAATCTGCCCCCCTCATCGGCCATGAGAAAGTAACCGCGTGCGTATCCTTGTATAATAGAGGCGGTATCCACGAATCCCCCCAAGAACTCAGTCTCGTAGCCTGATAATTCTCTAATTATGCCTGATCATCCCGCAGCAATTCCGCCCATTACTTTACCACCGATCGAAAATCCCCAACAGGAACAAACTTGGTTGCGAACCGCTTTACATCGTTGGTTAGATGCGGAATTTATTCCCGAAGCTATTAATGAAACTATCGCTGAACGCGCTAGTCAAATTTTTCTGCGTCAGCGTTTGGAAGGGGAAAACGATCTCGGTAGCTTGGTAATTGCGATCGTTACCGAGATGCAAGCTTTTGATTTCCGCGAAAGTTTTTATAGTGAATTTGCCATCGCTAACGCTGTCAGTGATTTAATTTTAGATAGTTTAGGGATCGATCGCTGTTGTGGGCAAAGTTAGACAGTTTTTCTTTGTTATTGGAGTTTAATTTCTATTAGCTGCTCTGCTAATTTTTTTGTACGAATGGGGTAAGCTGCACTGCCTATTAGAAATTTTAGGACAAATGAGCAAAACCTCTCTCCTCGATCATAGACAGTCTTAACCAGTAATTTAGAGAGTCAACAGCTTATTGCTTATTTAAGAAGTTAACAAAATCTTTAATTGACAAGAATTAATTGATAGTTGTTGGGAAAGTTTTATTAAACCTCTTGCATAATTAATTTTTGAGGGTTCAAAAACGGTAAGAATAAGGATTAAATTGCATAAAATCCTTAAATAGACCATTTAATTGATTATTGTTCATTCCTAATTCTCCTGACTCCTGACTCCTGACTCCTGACTCCTAACCCTAACAACAATTTTTGATTTTTACAAGAGGTCTATTAATTTCCAACCCAGCGATCTCAGCGATTGTATAGGCTGGTCTGCCCTTAACTTCTTCGTAAATTCGCCCGATATATTCCCCTAATATGCCAATACCGATCAATTGTACCGAACCCAAGAAAAACACAGCGATCAAGATAGTAGCTAAACCGGTAACGGGAGAGTCGGGTTGCTGTAAGCGCCAGTAGAGAACCAGTAAAGCCATCAACAGGGCAATTAAAGCGGAAAATAAGCCTAAATAAGTGGAAATACGCAGGGGAATCTTAGAAAAAGACACCAAGCTATTAATCGCTAAAGCTAGGGATTTTTTAAAAGTGTATTTGACTTCGCCAGCAAACCGGGGATCCCGCTCAAATTTAACAGCAGTTTGTCGGAAACCAATCCAAGCGCGCAAACCGCGAATATAACGATTCCGTTCTGGCATAGAATTTAATACGTCCACTACCTGACGATCCATCAGACAAAAATCCCCCGTGTCCGCAGGGATATCCACGTCGGCTAATTGTCGCAGCAATCTATAGAAAACGTAGGCAGTTAGGCGTTTAAACCAACTTTCTTTTTTCCGTTTTGTTCTCTGGGCGTAAACCACATGATAACCTGCTTGCCAAGACTCAATCATTTTGGGAATCAATTCCGGTGGATCCTGCAAGTCGGCATCGAGGACAACAATAACTTGACCCCTAGCAAAATTAAGTCCTGCCGTCACTGCTGCCTGATGGCCAAAGTTACGAGCAAAGCTAATGTAACAGACCCTAGCATCTCTTTCCTGTAGTTCCCGCATTAAATTTAAGGAACGGTCCCGACTGCCATCATTAATCAGAATCAGTTCCACAGAATCATCTAAACTATCCATGACGGCACTGACACGGCGATAGAGTTCTGGAATGGTTTCTTCCTCGTTATAAATCGGGATAATTAGCGAATATTTCGGCATTTTCGAGAGGTTGAACGGACAACAGCCGTGTTTTTATGGCGGCTGCTACGCTCTAAATATTCTGCTAAAGTATCCCTTTTGTCAACTTAATAGATTACTGCTAGACAGTGCCTTTAAATTGCCAAGGAATGATCGAGCGTTGCTTGCCGACGTAAACAATTCCAGTAGGATGCATAGAGATCCGTCTGTTGACCGCGCAGAGAAGCGATCGCAGGTGCAGCAGGAAAAGGCCAGAGACGATCAAAAACCACTTCTCGATGAGCCAGACGAAACTGTAGCAAATAAACGGAAGCAGGAGCCTGTAAATTATCCAGTAATTGCGCTGCCAGCCGATGTAAAGACTTAAGACTCTCTCTTTCCAGACTAATCGGTTGACTGTAGGCGTTGGGGATCATGCCTTCTCCGATTACCTCACCGTATTCTAAACCCTTAGATGTCACCGTGATCGGCAACCAAAGATCCCCAAAAGAAGAATCTCCCTGACTGGTTTTATAGTGCAGGGTATGGGCAACCCAAGCGCGTCTTTCCTCGATATCCCGACAAGCTTGATAAACTTTTTTACCCGGAAAATTCACCCAATTGGGTAATTGAATTGTTAAGGGACACCAGATTAAATTATTTTGGCTGGTTTTACCCGACTCCATTTTTGACCACAAAGAAGCCGTCCCCGTCACCTCCACCGCCAAGGATTTAGGAACGGCGTTTTTTAAGGCAATCACCATCTTTTCGGTAACGGGCGATAGCCGAGACATCTGACCACTGGCTTGAGCTTCGGCATTAACGAGAATGATAACTTTGTCCATTTCTTCTTGTGATTTGGGTGAACTTGAACGAGCAGCGGTGAGGTTGGTTAAAAGTGAGAATTGACTGGGGTTCAATGCTTCTGTAGTCGCCATGGCAAAAGCTATTTCTCTGGATTTTAGCGGATTATACAAGACCGTAACTATTTTTTACGGATTTTTTCAACAACAACCATATTCGAGGCAGGATTTTGCTGCTCCCCCTCATAGAATACCCTAATTGACACTCCTAGGGCACTAAGCGCTTCGGGATTCTTTGGTTCCGCCGAGTTTCCTCGATCAAGGCAGCCGGTATGCACAATCGCCACTTGGGGAGCCCCCAAGACCGCACTGGCTTGCCAGCGTATGAGTTGTTATACTTTGCATAAACGTCACCGCACCGCTTGATACCAAATCCGTTTTTAATAAGCTGTACTTAATTTAAACTGCGTCCAGGAAATTTTAGTACAAATGCTCAGACTTCCTCTCCCTGCTCCCAACTCCAGCACTCCGGTGCAGTCTTAACGAGTAATTTAGATAGTCAACAGCTTAGTATGATTAAGTAGGATTTGCTGAATAAATCTAAAAACCTTGTTGGCTAAAACTTTTAGACTTTTTGGCC
>NZ_JASJFF010000450.1:0-1037 GCF_030065435.1 Microcystis sp. M53603_WE2 | reverse complement strand
GCGGGCGGCTCCCCAGAACAGTCTCAGCCTGGAAGTTGGTCACTAGCTAGACACTACCTAACAGCCACAGGCGATAGGCTGAGAGGCCAGAGATGCTGTCGTGGCTTTCATCTTACCTCTCAGCGGTTTTTGAGATGTTGCATAGTTTTTAAGCTTAACCAGGACTGCGGGTTAAATAGTTGGGGAGGTTTTGGGGACGGCGAACGGTGTATATTCCAGCAGTAAGCTCAGACGCATTTAAATTTAGATTGTCGATGCTTGAAGCCTTTGGCTGACATCGATTACTCGATCAACTTAAACGTCGAAAAGCTTAACACCATGGCAACACCATGATGAGTTGATATACTCTAAGGATAGCATCTTGAAATATTGAGTCAATGGAAGTTATTTAAGTAATAGATGACACATTATGTTTTTAACAAAACATCCCGATCTGAAGCTAAACATTCCTTGGTATTTAACTCAAATTAGTTTTTTGCTGTTGCCTATCAACCCCTTATGGGGAATGTTAGTTATTTGTACAGCGATTATAATAATTTTTAGATTAAAATATAGAGTCATTATTTCTCAATATATTAATTGGGGATTTGCTATCTTAGGTGGCTCATTAATAATGACCAGCCTTTTTGCCTTTGATCGGGTTTCTGCCATCTCTGGATTGATAAATTTTTTCCCTTACTTCATTATTTTTGCTGGACTCAGCCAACTACTTTACTCAGTGAGTACATTAGAACAATTAGCAAGGATAATATACTTTGGTTCAGTTCCTATAACCGTGTTAGGCTTTGGACAAATTTGGTGGGGGTTACAAGGAGAAATACAAAATATATTGATCCCTGGATGGTATTTAAGAGCAATGGGCAATCCTTCTGGTAGGATGTCATCTTTATTTTATCGGCTCTTCGGGACTTGGTATGGTTCGATATGGGGGCATAAATCGACTAAATCCTTATCTGGCAAGAGATTTAATTGATTAGTTCGCTCTAGAGCAAAAACAATTGACAAAAATCGCTAAATGCCTTTCTCTATAAGGGTTC
>NZ_JASJFF010001101.1:0-11632 GCF_030065435.1 Microcystis sp. M53603_WE2 | reverse complement strand
TCGCACCAACAATCGAGATATAAGCGATCCTCGTGACGATTGATAGCGGCATGGTAAAGATGGAATTCCCAGATTCGATCGCCGGCATCCTGATAGGATAACTGAAACGGTTGTTGTCGGAGAATGCAGCGATCGAGTTCCCACCGCCATGGTGGGGGAGGATTATCGAGGCGGTCTTCTAGCTCTTTGCGTAAGGGTCCCGGCAGTTCGCTCCGTTCTAATAGTAGTTTAGTTAGTTCTAGGGCGATGGGGATTTGTCCAGCATCGATGAGAAAATTGATCGCCTGTTGGAGCATCTGCAAGCGATCGGGCTTCCAGTCGTGATTAGGAGCGATTTTAAGCTTATTACGCGCAATTTCTTTGATTAACTTCGATATATTCGGTTTATCTCCCCAAAATAGCCCGAATTCACTGGCAAGGATTTCTAGGGACTGTTTTTCTTTTTCACTGACCGATAAAGTGATTGATTGTCCTATCCGGCTCATAGTTTATAAATATACGGACACTTTTTCTGTTAAGGTACTTGTCCATCCCTATTATCGTGGTTATTATGGAAGATAGCAAGGAGTTACGGACAGAAATTCATGGTAAATTATCAAGTAACGCTCAGGCCAGTCTATTCCTGTCCCGCAGACGAGATACCAGACGGGATCAAGGTTCCGCAAGGATGGCGGTTATCGTGGCATCAGGTGGAGACGTGGAAAGCACTCAACGATCCCGATGTCGCGGTAATCATCAATTCGGCCATGACGGGGGACGGGAAAAGTCTAGCGGCCTACCTGCGAACTTTGCAAGGATATTTCCCGATTATGGGACTCTACCCAACCAACGAACTAGCGCGGGATCAGCGGGGTCAGATCGAGGCATATATTCAACGATTTCAACCAACGGATCAACCCCGGGTCAATCTTTTAACCGGGCCCGAGTTGGAATTGTACGCCGAACGGGATGGGAAAACGAAAGCGATCGCTCTAGAGACTCGATCGAAACAGTCGGAAATTCTCTTAACTAACCCCGATATTTTCCATTATCTGCATCGGGGGGCCTATTTAACCCCCTACGATAACCCCGATCAGCTATGGAACCGGATCGATAAACATTTCGATCTCTTCCTATTCGATGAATTTCACGTTTTCGGCACGCCACAGGTCGCCAGTATTATCAATACCATGCTTCTAATCCGACGGGCCAATCGTGGGAAACGATACCTGTTTTTGTCCGCGACTCCCGACGAGGGTTTACTAAAACGATTGGATAAAGCGGGGTTTCGCTATCGATCGATCGACCCAGTAAGAGAAGGAAAATACCGGTTTCCCGATACCCCAGAAGAGGCCAATTCCCTCGCTCAACAGGGATGGCGACAAGTAACCTCGGAAATCGAGCTATCTTTTATTCCCTTACCGTCGAGTTTTCAAACTTCGGAAAATTGGTTGAAGGAAAATAAAGAGCGAATTTTAGACTATTTTAAGCGATACCCCGGCAGCAAGGGCGCGATTATTCTCAATTCGATCGCTTCGGTTAAACGTCTGCTGCCGATTTTCCGAGAATTATTGGCGACTATCGGTTTAACAGTGGGGGAAAATACGGGTCTTTCGGGAACGCGGGAGAAGTTGGCATCGTTAAATCGTGATCTGGTGATCGGAACGAGTACCATCGATGTGGGGGTGGACTTCAAGATTAATTTTCTCATTTTTGAGTCGTCCGATGCGGGAAATTTTATTCAACGTTTCGGCCGTTTAGGCCGTCACAGCGGCTACGATCGAAAGGGAACGGCGGTAAAATTTACTAACTTCACAGCGATCGCTCTGGTTCCGAAATTTTTCCTAGAACGGTTATTCGAGAAGAAAGATGCACCGTTACAAGTCGGGGAACGGTATGACCGAATTCAGCTACAGGAGGCCATCAAGAGTAACTACCGTCATATCAATAATTTCGAGGGTTATTACCAACGTTGGGGAGCGGTACAATCATTTCAACTCTGGTGGAATTTAGGGAGTCCGAAGATCAAATCCCAATACGGGGAAAGTCGCCAGAAGTTTCAACAGGAATGCGAGGAGGTTTTCGATACCAGTTTAAAACGGGTCGCCGGTCGGGTGAAAGGATGGGCCGACGAATGGAAGGAGTTATCGGGGAAAAGCGGTAATCCGATTTTCGAGGATGCGTCTAGTTTTCGCGGGTCGAGTCCGTTATTATGCGGGTTATACGATTCGACGGAACTGGAGGAATGCGATCGCTTTAAAACCTACGATTTACCCAGTATTCTCGGTAATCTAGAGGTGGAGGTGTGGAGAAAAGGCGAGTTTAAGCGCCAGATCGAGGCCACGAAAACACCGATCGCGCGCAGACGTTTCGATTATTGTCTCGCGTTTCTGAATTTAAAGGGATATCGAGAGGAACGGTTAAACTGGCGCTTTACCTACGACGGCGATTTAGGCGAGATTGCCTCCGCGTGGAAAGTACAGGTTTTGACGGGAATCGGTGTTTGGCAACCGGATAATCCTTGGCTCGATCGAATTAGTCGGGAGTTACGGGATCAGGCTCTGGTTAGCTTCGTTCTTGCCTATCCCGTTGCCGCAGTTCGCCAACGCTTACAATTACCGATGCACTTCGGTATTTATCCGATTAGTGACGAGAGTAGTCTTCATTCTCCCCTGTCCCCCTATTCTATAGCGATCGGTCAATCGGCTTTGTTGTTGGATACTCTCGCTCATCGGTTCAAAGGTCAAGGGGGTGAGGTGTGGATCTGTTGACACGGAACAATTGAGTGTTTTAGCTTCAAAGGATGAAAAGAGTAAGATGGAATCAAGAAAAAAACGAGCAGTTACAACGAGAGCGGTATCTATCTTTCGAGATGGTAGAGGAAGCTATCTATCGAGGAGAGGTATTGGACGATAAAGTTCATCCCAATCGAGCGCGTTACCCGAATCAAAGAATTCTCATTGTCAAGCTGAATGATTATGCCTACGAAGTTCCTTACGTCGTCAACGAATCGGAAATTTTTCTAAAAACGATCATTCCATCTCGAAAAGCTACGAAAAAGTACCTTAAAAAAGGTGATTCAACATGAAAACCAACGATACAAGCTCTTTTGATGCTTCACTCGATCCAGCTACCTTACACGCTCGGAGAACCGATATCAGTAACCTCGATCCGGAGGAACGAGAGCTACTAGAATCTTACGAGCGAGGGGAGTGGGTTTCGGATTTTAGCCCGGAACGATTGCAAGAGTTACAATCATATGTTCGAGAAACGTGGAAGTTACGCGACCAAGAAGAAGGCACACTTCAAAAACTGCTCGCTATTCTTAGTGACGGTCAGTGGCACTCTGCGGATGAACTAGCTTCTAAAGTAGGCTCCCGCTTTGGTCAGACAATTTTCGAGATGCGCCGAAAGGGATATTCAATAGAAAAACAAGAGATCGCTCGCGAGCGATTTGAATATAGAATAGCTTCGACCTAAAAGCGATATTTCAAGTACAAATCGCTTAAGGCAACGTTTTTAGGCGATCCCTAATAGGGATTAAAGCTTGCTCTGAATGAAAAAGCTTACGGCAGTAAGTTTAGACTTATTCATTTCAATCCCTGATAGGGATTCGGGATGGAGAACTAGAGCGGCTTTTCAGTGATTCCCGATCCTTATGATACCGGTCTCCCGTTGAATAAGTCTACGCTTAGTGATCGTTGAATAGGTCTACAACTTATTTCCTAGAAAATTGATCGCTGTGCTATCGCGCTCGCTAAACTTAAGATGTTGAATTCGCTGATAAGCTAAACGGCTTTTACTTCGGATCACCGATATAGACTCCAAAAGGGTTATAGCTATTGGATCATGCAGGTTAAGCGCCGTTTAGCTTACAAAGGAGGTGATCATGTTGAAGCGCGCGACTAACCTTCAAAAACTGCTGGCAGTCCTCGCGGACGGTCGATGGCACCCCGCGGACGAACTTGCGTTTAAAGTGAGTTTTCGTTTCGGGCATACCGTTTTCGTGGCTCGCCGGAAAGGTTATTCTATCGAGATCCGAAAGATAGCTCACAACACATTCGAGTACAGGCTGACCTCAGCCTAGCAGACGCGATAACCGAGGCGATTATCCCTCTAGTCGTGATAAGCTAAACGGCTTTTACTTCGGATCACCGATATAGACTCCAAAAGGGTTATAGCTGTTGGATCATGCAGGTTAAGCGCCGTTTAGCTTAATCTCTCGACCCGCTCCTTGCAAGAGTAGGGAAGCATCCTCACTAAGTAGCTTGCGACATTAAGTTTAGGCGTATGTACTCTCAAACCCCCAAAGATAAATCTATGGCTGGTTTAGCGACTGACGGGAACCTTGAATAATCGTCTTATCGTAAGGCAAGCACGGCTTCAAGCTTCGTTCAAACGAACTTGCCTTCTTTAAGAATTATATTTTTCAAGGTTCCCCTGCCCCGAACTCCTGTGATTGCAGTTACGGAAAACCTCGCTTCCCTCTCTTTTCTCAATAAACATAGGTAAGAAAAGATATGACTGACCTAGCGGATAAAATCACACCGCTCGCCGAACAGCTACCGAATTTACAAATGTTAATTCTCTTCGGTTCTAGAGCGCGTGGAGAGCATAGACCTGATAGCGATTGGGATTTCGCTGTTTTATACGAGGAAAGAAGCGCTCAAAAGGATATTTCGAGTCTATTGAAAATTTATACACTACTCGAACAAGCTTTAGAGATTCCCGAAGACAAAATTGATGTGATTGATTTAAAAGAATGTTCGCCGATCCTCGCTCATTATGTCGCGCGGGATGGTCAACTTCTATACGAACGGGAAACGGGACTATTCGAGGGATTTAAAGAAAAATTTCTCATGAATCCTGAAGAATCGAAAGCGTTATACCGTCAATTACGGAATAATCTGGAGATTTCTCTACGAGAAAAAGGAGTGTAAATGCTATTCAACCTCTGATTGCGATAGACGAATTAAACCTCATGAATCAATACCTCGCCGAACTTAGCGAGTACGGTTCGATCACTTTAATTGAGAGAAAAAATTGATCCCGATATCGTTCATTCCTCGATCGCTAATATTTTACGAGATTATCCCCGCTACCAACGCTCGATCGTTCAATATCTAGATTCCTTGGAGGCAGAAAATGGTTAAAAATACGAAAGAATTAAAAATTATCGATACAGTCAATAGAATAACCACGACTGTGGAAAAACTACCGAATTTAAAACTATTAATTCTCTTCGGTTCTAGAGCGCGCGGAGAGCATAGACCTGATAGCGATTGGGATTTGGGAATTTCATACGATGAAGCAAACAGACAAACACATATTAAGGAAATCAGTAATGATTACTTAACTTCTCTCTCTATCTTGAGTGAATTGTTTGAGATAAACCGTGATTTGATCGATCTAATTGAACTCGATCGCTGTTCTCCATTAACGAAGTATCAAGTCGCACGAGATGGAAAACTTATCTATGAAAAAAATACGGGAGACTTTTTAAAATTTCGTGTACGCGCTTGGAAAGAGTACGCCGATACCGCTAAATTCCGAAAGATTCAAAAAGACAGTATCGATCTTTGGCTCAAACAATGGGGAGTTTAAACGATGGAAAGGGAGATAGTCACCGTTAGAATTCGTTTGATGATCAAATATCTTAATCGATTACGGGGGTTCGAGAGCGTTACTCTATCAGAGTATTTGGACAATTTTGACTATCAACTTATGGTTGAGAGATTGATAGAATTATTGGTAGAGTCATCTTCCGATATTAATAGCTATCTTCTTTTACAATTACATAACGTAACTCCCGCTACCTATTACGATTCTTTTATAGAAGCTGGTAAAAATGGTTTAACTACCAGAGAACTAGCCGGGGAGTTGGCGAAATCATCAGGAATGGGAAATCGTTTAGTGCATCAATACGAGGCGATCGATAATGAACTTGTTTTTAAGGCGATTCCGATCGCTTTATCTCAATTTCCGCTTTATCTCAAACAAATTACCGACTATTTAGACTCTCTAGAGGTGAAAGATGCCTAAAAAACAAAAAAAATTAGAGGAAACGGGACAGTTAAATCTATTCGATAACACTACAGAAATTGACGGTGAAGATCTGGATTTTGAGTTCGAGGATATTGATTTAGAATCTCTTTCTGGCGAAGATTTAGGAATTAGCGAATCGGTAAGCGATCGCCGAGTCGAAACCGTTCGCCAACTGCTAACCCTAAAACTCCTACGGGAGGCGATTCGAGCCGAAAACCCCGACGATCGAGTTATGGCAGATTTTGCCGAAATGGTATTACCCAATTTACTCCGATTAGCGATCGGGGTAACGGCAAAAGGAGGAAATTTCTTCGAGGAAATCGATCGCCGTCGGGAATTAGAGGGAAAAGGCAAAGTTCGACGGGATAATGCAGGAGATCAATCTCTCAATACTCATTTACTTAATGGATTATTTCCCGCTAATCTCATCGAAAAACGACTAGAAAAACTCAATACTACCGTTCGACGGGTAGTAAAGGAATGCGAGCGCAGGTTGGCGATCGCTGGGTTTATTCTCCACGATTTCGAGAAATTCCGCTACTCGCTTTTTCCCGGGATGCCGGCGAAATATATCGAGATTAACGAGGACTTCGATCGAGATATCCGCAAACTATCACGAGAGGAACATCGAGAGATTTTTCAAGTATTGGTTCCCGAATTAGGATTAGATCGCTTTTTATTTTCCGATCAACCAGAAAAATGGACTGAATATCTTGATGATTTGATATACATCGCTAAAAATGCCCAGCGTCGGAATGATACTGATCGAAATACCTCGGAAGATGGGTTAAATACTCGCTTAAACAATAGCGCTCTCGAAAGTTTAACCGATCTTGCCTGTCTAGCCGATCGCTTGGCTTCCATTATTAAACACCCCCACGATGCGGAAAAAGCTCCGTTACAAGACCTTTTATACAGCCTCAGCGATGGGGAACTAAAATTCACTTACCACAGCATCGCCGAAAACCGCGGGGTACTAACGAACGTACTTAATAACGCGGTGATGGAAGCACATCAAGAACTAGACTATCAGCCTTTACTTTACTTGCCTACGGGAGTTGTCTATATCGCCCCCAAAAACGCGCCAGAAGTGTCCCTAGAAACCTTACCGAATCGAGTGGTGGACACGATTAAATCCCTCTGTAGCGGCGAATTACAGCGTAAACAAACGGGATTCGGTAGAGATGGCAAGGGGATGAAATACGCAGATTACTACAGCCAATTTTTCGACGATGCTGGGTTAATGCGCGCTGCCCTCAACGCCACCCTTCGCATCCTCGGTGATAATAAAGCGTCCGTGGCCCGAAGTCGCGGCGAAAACCTGATTAAATTTCAACAACAGGGCGTTTTACCGACGGATTACGATTTTCATTGTGAAAATGATATCCGCATCGATCGCCTAGCGGAATTCGGGGACGTGGTGACGCGGAAAATCTGGGGCGATCGCTTGGAAAAAATCGAACAGGCGCGAAAATTGCAGAAAAACTTACCCGCACCGCCGGATTTAGATTTAATTAGCGAGATCGCACATTATTGGAATCTAGAAAATTATCTGCCACAAATCCGAGCGATCAAGCGTATTAATGAATCGTTAAAAGAACTCAAACTGAAAGGCAATACGGGAGGGGTTCCCTACGAATGGTATTATCTAGCGGCGCAATACCTGAAACAGCATCCCGGAATCGAGGATATTAGACCCGTTGCAGAAGATTTAATCGCTTTTCTCGCCGCAAAAATCGCCGCCATAGTTGCGGGATATAACTTACCCGATGGTTGGGAGGATTTGCGAGAGTGGGTTAATCAAGTGGTGCAGTTACCCGGTCGGGAATTGGCCCACTCGATCGAAATCTTCCAGAAAGAATTAAACCACTACAACGCCGCTAAAAAACAAGGTCGCGGCCGTCAACTTCTCTGTTCGATCTCCCATTCTCCCTATAGTGTCAGCGAACAGATGGAATCGGCGGTTCTTTTCACTCCCCAAGTCTATACTAATAAACAAATGCTGGCAGGCTCGAACGCCAAACGAAACATTTCCAGTATCGCGGGAACGGAAATGATGTTGCGTCAGATTCTTATGAATCAAACCCAAGCGGTAGGAAAACGTTTCGAGGACGGCAAATATCGCTATCTGTACTTTTACCCGACCTATTATTTTACTCCCGAAACCAATAGTTTTTTACAAAAAGCCTACGCTAACATCGCTCAAACTCGTTTTGATAGCTCGATAAAGTTGCACTTTGTCGATAAGGATCTGGTCGCTAACTTCGATCGAACCCGTTATCAGAGTGTTGATAGTTTCCTGATCGATGAAAAATTAAGGCAGAAAAAGGAAACAATTAACGAGGAGGAAGATGGCAAAAAAGACCGCACTTTTAAACTATCCTATCCCGAAGATAAACCCCTAACCTTTTATTTTATAGCCCTACCTCCGGGCCGCAATCCCACCGATACGGAATCCTGGGTTATGCCGGCATGGTTAGGATTAGCTTTCCCGATGATTTTAGATGTCAAAACGGTGGTTTCTGAGTCTCCTATTCCTCCCTATCGCGACGGTGCGGAATTTGAAGAGACGGTATTTCTCGACAGTGCGCCCCAAGCGATCCGGTCCTTAACTCGACGCGATCGATTCCGTCTCGATCGAGTCTTGAACCCATGGCAAGATAATGACGGAAAAAAATATTCCGCCCCCTTAAATACCCTAACCGCAGCCTATTCTATTCATTTAGACGTGAACTCGAAGCAGGGTAAGACGGGTTATGACCCCAATTGGGGCAAATTAACGGAACTCGCTATCAATTTAGAAACCAGTCCTCTCTATGTTTTTCATTACCTTAAACAGTGGAAACGGGGCAAAGATGCCGATATACCGAGCGCTAATCGAATCGCTCTGTATCTCTACGATTTTTATCCTTGTTTCGATCCTTACGTTACAGAAGTTCACCGTTCTAATTTCACAATTAATATGGAAGAGCAATCCCCGTTAAATCACCCGAAAAAATTAACCGAATTGTATCGTCAATTCTATCGAGCTAATAAACGATATAACCCGAAAGCAAACGCGGTTTTAAAACCGATAGATGTGGCCGCCGATACGATTCTCAAAGCAGGAATGTATCAGGGAGAAGCCCTAGTTTCTGTAGTAGCGGCGGAAGTGGCCAGCTTAATGAATCGGGTTCATGCTTCTACAGCAGAAGGTCGCTGGATTTTATCCGATCGAGAACAGGAAAGACAGAAAATATTGTCTTTTGCTCGTTATTTTGTGATCGATGTGTTCGAGGGTTCTTTTAAGGGCGATCGAGCGCGTCTAGCTGGCAGACAATTAAACCTCCTTCGCGATACCTGCGAATTTCTTTACCGTCTCGAACAGGACAGAGAAAATCAAGAGTTAAAAGCCCAGGGTCAAACTGTGGATGAAGATTCTGAAAACAATAATTAATTCAAGGAGTACCTACCATGTCTTTACTGAAAACCCTCGATCCTAAATTCTTTCATGGCGAGATTCCCTACAAACCGATGGGAAAATACGTTCACTTTTTGACTATTCGAGTCACAGAATCTTATCCTTTATTTCAAACAGATGGAGACCTAAATAAAGCTCGTGTTCGTGCGGGAATTGATAGCAAAAAAACGATTAGTCGTTTATCGATGTTTAAACGTAAGCAATCAACTCCAGAACGCCTAGTCGGTCGAGAATTACTCAGAAACTACAAATTAATTACCGCCGAAGAATGTGAGTACAATGTAAAATTTGCCATGAATAACCCCGACTGTATTATTTATGGTTTTGCTATCGGTGATTCGGGTTCAGAAAAATCGAAAGTAGTAGTAGATACGGCTTTTTCGATCACACCCTTTGATGAATCCCATGAAAGTTTTACTTTAAACGCTCCCTACGAGAATGGTACTATGGCATCGAAGGGAGAAAATAACACAAAAGTAGGGGAAGTGACTAGCCGAATTAACCAGCAGGATCACATTCGTCCGCAGGTGTTTTTCCCTAGTATTGTCACGCTCAAAGATCCGACAGAAGCAAGTTTTCTCTACGTTTTTAATAACATCCTGCGTACCCGTCACTACGGCGCGCAAACTACCCGGACGGGACGGGTAAGAAATGAGCTTATCGGTGTTATTTTTGCCGATGGGGAAATTGTTAGTAATTTGCGCTGGACACAGGCAATATATGATCGCCTTCCCGATGAAGTATTACACTCGATCGATCCCTTAGATGAGGATTTAGTTATGGAAAAAGCCACCGAAGCAATACAAGCATTAATGGCGGAAGAATTTATCGTTCATACCGATTTTATCGGGGAAAATTTTCAACCTTTATTAACCGAGGTGAAAACTCTCACGGCTACGGAAGCAGGAATTTTATCGATTCTAAATCAAGCGGATAAAGAAGCGAAAGACTACGCTAAGAAACATATCGCCGAGAAAAAACCAGCCGCTCAAAAACCGTAAATTTCAGTAGGGTGAGTAATTTCTCACCCTATATCCTCGCAATTTTTAAAGAGTTATGGTACATATTTATTCCTGTCAATTAGAACTGCACGATAGTCTTTATTACGCAACCCGTGAAATCGGCAGACTCTACGAAAGCGAACCCGTAATTCATAATTACGCGCTCTGTTATGCTTTGGGATTGGTAAATAGCGATAGTTATCGTTACTTCTGTTCCGAACAGATTCCCCAGTACCAAGAACATTTAAATCCTCTTAACGAAGAGAAAATTTATGTCACTCCCGCACGGGCGATCGTTCATACGGCGGTTCTCAATACTTGGAAATATGCCAATAATAACTATCATGTGGAGATGGAAAAAACCCAGAAAAATATTCCCAGTTTTGGCAGAGCAAAAGAAATCGCTCCCGAAAGTGTTTTTGAATGTTTTATCATTTCCCATCACCCCCTACAACTTCCTAAATGGATTCGTTTGGGAAAATGGATGAGTAAAGCGGAAGTAAAACTGACAGAACTTTCCCTATCAAAACAAAAAGAGGATTTATTTATTTATCCCTATCCTTTAAATCCTCTCGATGTTATGTTTACCCATCAGGTGATTGGCTACGATGTGATTAATATGCCTCCCGTTAGTTTAATCCGTAATGTGAGAATGCGCGGGGAATATTACCAAATAAGCGATCGTCCCGATCTCAAAATTCCCGTTCGATTGTCCTATCACTTCGGTTGAAAATTGACCATGACTCTTATCTCTTCTAAATCCCTCACTTTACCGGAATTTTTCTCACTAACCGCTCCCGAGGGCGATATTACCTATGAATTAGTCGATGGAGAAGCGATCCCAAAAATGTCACCGAAATTCTTTCATTCTCGTTTAACTCTGGCTTTATCTTCTATACTCGATCGCTGGAATCAAGGACGGGGAGAAGTGGGAATCGAATGGGCGATCATTCTCAGCAAAAACGATCGAGATTGGTGTCCCGTTCCCGATCTTCTCTACATTTCCCTGGAAAGGTTAGGAGATATTACCCTCACCGATGAAGCTTGTCCCGTTCCCCCGGAATTAGTCATCGAAATTATCTCTCCGGAACAATCCTTCAGCAGCCTGAGCGAAAAAGCCGTGGACTACCTAAAAGCGGGAGTCAGT
>NZ_JASJFF010001036.1:0-1252 GCF_030065435.1 Microcystis sp. M53603_WE2 | reverse complement strand
TTGGGCGAACCACCCCCGACAGAGGGATTGAGTCGAACCGAAGACTAATCCCATTAAAATCGCTAGGACAAGCGGTGTAGCGGGATGGGTGCTGAGGAGCATCAAGGAGATAATAACCGTCCAAATTCCGACTAAAAGAGATAAAATCGCTCGTAATGACCAGTAGTTACTCAATAAACCGAACAGGATCGTCGAGGGAATGGAGATCAGGTTAAATAGGGTCTGCTGAAAAAGTTTTTCCTGGGGGTAGGAGTCAGGAGTCAGTAGCCGGTCGTTTCGGGCTTTGTTGCCCTTGGTTTTTGTACCAAGCTATGTACTACAAGAAGGATAATGCAAGGTTTTTGAAAGTCCCAATCCTATTTTCGCCGCATGAACATCGGACTTTAACAGGTCAAAAGCCTTATTGTAAAAGGGTTTTACCATTATTCAGCAAGCCCTAAATAAATCAATAATCCCACTTAACCGTTTACTTTTGACTTGATTGCGGGCCGATTTGGGGCAAATGCAAAGCGGGATCCTGCGCTGTCCAACCGACGGGAGTATCTAAGCGCACCTCAAAATGAAGATGGGGGGGAATAATATCCGGTTGTCCCGTGGTGCCAACCGCACCGATAACGTCTCCTGCTCGTACCCGTTGGTCAATTCTCACTGTAACCCTGCTTAAATGGGCATAACGGGTCTGCCGGCGACCTAAATGATTAATTACTACCAAATTACCATAGGCCCCCTCCTGACCCACATAAATCACTAGACCATCCTCGGCAGCTAAAACATTTGTACCAACATTTGCGAGAAGATCAATACCACTATGAAAGAGATTTTTCTGTTCCGTGGGGCTTTTTTGCCAACCGTAGGCTAATCCGACAGTGCTGGCTAAGGGTAAGGGATAAGAACTTAATCCAGTATAATCCGAGCGCTTGCCCGTGGCGGACCAATTGGTGCCGGGGATAAAAACTATTGTCGGCCGACGACCACAACCGTTAAGCTCAAAGAGGATATCGGCACGAATACCATAGGCAGCTTCTAAATCGCGCCAAGTGGAACCCTTGGGTGCTTCGATGCGAATGCCGTTCATCGGGGGAATGAAGATTTCTTTTCCCACGGGGGCCAAACCATTTTTAAGAATAGTCGGATTGAGTTTAATTATCGTTGCGGGGATGAGAGCGTATTTTTCGGCGATGGAGGGGATCGTTGCTCCCGCTTGGATTTTATGGCGTTGTAACCTTGATAAAATCGGTAGGGGACAAACATT
>NZ_JASJFF010001191.1:0-2021 GCF_030065435.1 Microcystis sp. M53603_WE2 | reverse complement strand
GCTGCCACCAAGGTTCCCGCCAGCATCAAGGAAAACTCTTGCTTGTCGAACGCTTGCTGCATCAGATGCAATGACCAAGCCACAAGACCGAGGTCAAAGATGAGAATCGGAACTAACATATTTTAAATTTTGTTAACTTTCATCTATTCTAATACATAATTTTCCCCAGGGATAATCGGACTGAAGTTAAAAACAGGGATTTTTGCCGGTTTCTCGATCGGGGCATTCATCCGACATTTTAGGTAATAAACTGCCCGGGAATTTAAATTGCTTGTTGAGATTAGGCAAGAGGCAACAGTAAGGGGTTAAAATGTGTCTTAGCTTAGGTCTAAACCTTGCTCTTCTTGGGTTGCAGCCTGAAGAAATCCTTTTCCAGGAAAAGCGACTCAATCACCAGATTAAGTTCTGTAAATCTTGCTCTCATTTTCCCTAGCTAACGCACGGGGACTTGGTGATTTTGCAGATAATTTTTGACCTCAGCGATGGTTAATTGACCATAATGGAGCAAAGAAGCCAATAAAGCTGCTTCTGCCCGCCCTTCCGTCAATGCTTCGTAGATATGCTGACAATTACCCGCTCCTCCCGAAGCAATCACAGGAATCTCCACCCTTTCAGCGATCGCTTTTGTCAAGGCCAGATCGTAACCCGCTTGCGTGCCGTCAGCATCCATACTGGTAACTAACAACTCACCCGCCCCGCGTTTTTCCACTTCTTGCGCCCATAATAAAGCATCAATACCCGTATTTTCGCGTCCACCCCGAACATAAACCTCCCAACCGGGGTTATGCCCATCCTTACGTCGTCTAGCATCGATCGCCACCACAATACACTGTTTCCCAAAGCGATCGCTGGCTCGATCGAGCAATTTCGGCTCGCGCACGGCAGCCGAGTTAATGCTGACTTTATCGGCCCCGGCTCTTAACAAATTTTTAATATTTTCTAAGGATTGGATACCGCCACCCACTGTCAGAGGAATAAAAACCTGTTCCGCCGTACGATAGACTACATCAATAATCGTGTCGCGATCTTCATGGGTAGCAGTAATATCAAGAAAAACCAACTCATCGGCCCCTGCCTGATTATACAAGCGGGCTAACTCCACGGGGTCGCCAGCATCCTGAAGATTGACAAAATTAACCCCTTTAACTACCCGACCTTTATTGACATCCAAACAAGGCAAAATCCGCTTCGCTAACATATCCTAGACTCTTGATTGTAACAATGGCCATCAAACGATCGCACAATTCCCCCCCGGCTGCCGAGGAAAATCTGCTCACTCCCAATCCCACTATAGAAGAAACGGAAAAAGCAGCAGCGCAGATTCGTCCGCAATCCCTAGAGGATTATATCGGTCAACAGGACTTAAAGGCTAATCTAAAAGTCACCATCGCCGCGGCCAAAGCTAGACAAGAAGCGATCGATCATTTACTCTTCTACGGACCGCCGGGGTTAGGAAAAACCACCATGGCTTTAATTTTAGCGGCCGAGATGGGAGTAAATTGCCGCATTACCGCCGCCCCCGCTTTAGAGCGTCCCCGGGATATTACCGGCATCCTGATCAATCTTCAACCCCGGGATATTCTTTTTATCGACGAAATTCATCGACTGAATCGGGTGACGGAGGAGTTATTATACCCAGCGATGGAGGATTATCGGCTGGATGTGACGATTGGTAAGGGTCAAGCAGCGAAAATTCGCAGTATTTCTTTACCTCCCTTTACTTTAATCGGTGCTACTACCAAAGTTGGCTCTTTAACTTCCCCTTTACGCGATCGTTTTGGCATGATTCAACGTCTGCGTTTCTATACAGTTGAGGAATTGACGGCAATTATGCTCAGAAGTGCTAATATTTTTAATATTCCCATTACCGAAGCGGGTGCGATCGAAATTGCCCGTCGCAGTCGGGGAACTCCACGCATTGCCAATCGTTTATTAAAACGAGTGCGCGACTATGTGCAGGTGAAGGGAGAAACTATTATCACCCCCCAGTTAGCCGCTGAGGGATTAAATCAATTAAATGT
>NZ_JASJFF010001214.1:0-4998 GCF_030065435.1 Microcystis sp. M53603_WE2 | reverse complement strand
TTCATATTTCGTCGCTTTTCTTGCAGAAATAATACGGGTGCAATCCTCACGTTCTGTATGGACAACGGCAATCACTCGCCCTTGCAACAAACCGAATGTGACAAAACGCTGCTCTCCATAACCGTAACGATCGTCCTCAACCGTTACAATATCCCCATCAAACACGGCTGGAACATCGGTAAAATCTATTCCGTGCTTACGAAGATTAGCAAGACGTTTTGCTTCATCCCATTCATATTCCATAACCGAACGACAGCTACAATAACCAATTGTAGTTATAAATTGTCGTTACAGCTATCCATGCCAAGCAATTTTTATCGTGAATGAATGCCCCGCAAGCAACTTCAAGCCACTGTCCTAACCGAGGACTTGCCGCATAACTACATATTACAGGTCAACTTTCTGCATAACACTCTCCAGAGTAACGATATGGGTCAACTTTCTGTATATCACTCGATTTAGGCGCAATTGCAAGAAACTTTCCCCATATCACACCCAAAAGCGTGTTAGCCAGAAGAGCTTACTGCAAACAATCTCTTTTCAAGAGACTTATCACAGAAGCTTTCTAGAGTTCTAGCAAAGATTCTTAGATCTGACTGCACTTTGTCACAAAACTTCACTATTATTTTGACACTTTTAATAGTTGGAGCGGAAACATTGATCGCCAAGTCTGGTCAATTTTTGTCCAACGCATTTCAGGAAATGACCTGAATAAGTAGCTAGAGATAATTAATTACACATATTTAATCACCTGTTGCCTCTCCTAACCAAGAAATTAATTTTGCACCACTACTTATTACTTAATTACTGTTTATTTTGTAATTTTATCACTAATTCTTGGAAAGGTTGCCAATCATCTTTATAGGTAATTGCCTCCCAAACCGATTCGATTAGCGGTCTAAGTAAAGCAGTTTTAGGATTATAATGCGTTAAGGTGTTCCCAATTTGAACCAAAGAATCTGAGGGTAATTGATTTAAGACCAAACTATATAATTCTCGCCAACGTTGCCAATCAGCTTTCGGTAAATCCATATTTTCAAGAATTAGAGAACTATTTTCTCGCCAACCGTAATTAAATTGTTCACTTAATTGATAGAAAAAGTCGTGATAACCGAGGCCAGTTTCTTGGAGAACTTCCACGGTTTTGCTGACCAGTAAAGCAGATTCGGGAGTAAAAATATCCTCAAAACCTAACTTTTTAAGCATCATTTTTTGATAATAAAAATTGTAATGCTGGTCATAGTTAGCCAAAGCCAGATCTAACTCTAACAAGGAGACGACCATGGCCAGGGGAGATTGCAGTAACTCTAGATTTAAACGACAGATAAAAGGCTGATTACCATAACTATAACGGCCGCCGTAGTCGAAATAGGCCGCCGTAAATTGGGGATTATAGGAAGGAATAAAAGCGTAGGGACCATAATCGAAACTTTCCCCGGTAATTGACATATTATCGGTATTGAGAACCCCATGACAAAAACCTGCGGCCATCCATTGGGCCGCTAATTTAGCGGTTCTTTCGATTAAAGCGGCGTAAAATTTTAAATAGCGATCGCTATCTTGGGGATTGATTTCAGGATAATAATAAATAATCACATGATCGAGGAGTCTTTTAATTAAATCGCTACGTTTAATATGAAATAAACGCTCAAAAGTCCCGAAACGAATATGAGAATTACTAACTCGAATCATCACCGAAGATCGCGTCGGGGAAGGTTCATCACCGCGCCAGAGGGATTCCCCCGTTTCCACCAAACTGAGACAGCGAGAGGTATTCACCCCTAAACCGCGTAAAGCTTCCCCAGCTAAGACTTCTCTGACTCCACCCTTGAGAGTTAACCTACCGTCCGCATGACGGGAATAGGGAGTCCGTCCCGATCCTTTCGTACCAAAATCGTATAATTTGCCATCAATACCCCTAACTTGACCGTAGAGAAAACCGCGACCATCTCCCAAGAAAGGATTATACTCGCCAAATTGATAACCGTGGTAACGCAGGGCCAAAAAGGGGGTCAGGGATTGAAATTTACCAAAAGCCTCGATAAAATGCTCATCTAAGGTTAATTCTGGCTGAATTCCCACCAAAGGTAATAAAGCATCATTGCGAAAACGAAGGATATGACTGGGAAAATCCGCGGCTGCAACTTGATCATAGTATTGGTCCCCCAAGTCCTGCATGGCGCTTTCGTAAGGGAGACTGAGAAAGGGATTGGTGAGATGGTCTGTCATAGTGGTGGTGTCGATCGAGCGTTGAGGCGATAAAGTGATAAAGATAGCCAAAAAATTTTCCTACTGAGACTATCAAACAGCGATGCCCGATTCTATTATGTATCAAGGGGACTATTTTCTTGTCCTTGAGGCCGATCAACCTGAACAATTCCAGACTCCCGACCAGTTGCGGGATAAGTTAAAAGATTTAATCACCGCAAAACCAGAGATTTGTCCCCGACAATTGGCGAAATTCTCTAGTTTTGAGGAAAAATCTCTCTATCTGCGCGATAATTACTGCGAGTTAGACCTGGGTGAGGAGGGTTATCTACAATGGTATGTGGTCCGTTTGGAAAAATAAGGAAACCCGTTATTCAGTAGTTAGGTGTTAAAAACTGTCAGACACCCCCCTTATCAAGGGGGGATTAAGGGGGGATCCATCTTCAATTTAATTATAACCAGTTACTTAGTTATTAAGGCAGAGGCAATCAGAGCAATTATCTTTTTAACTTTTTACTTTCTAACTTGATCATTATGGGAGAAATAGAAGATTTACTGGCACAAATGAAGGCAGAATACCAGAAACGGGATCAGGAAAAACCGATGCCGTCCCCTTCTTCTCGCCAAGAAAAAGATCGTTCCCCGGCCGAATTTAAGGTTAATTATGCCAGCGATTCTGCTACCGATGCGCTTTTAAAAGCTTTAGCCTTAGAAAACCAAGCAAGGCAACAACAGGAGGCAGCGGAAAAAGAAAAAGCGGCGGCATTAAAACAGCAGCGCAAGCGAGAAGCTTTAACTAGAAAGGCAAAGCAATGGTTAGATAAATTAGATGCCAAATCGGAGGAAGGACGCTGGTTTGAGGAGTTTTCATATAGCTACGATTCTCCTTTAGAAGCGGCGATTACTTATCTAGAAGCTTTGGGAGAAGTGGACATTTCTAAATGATCAGGTCTAATTTAAAGTTGTGGGTAAATTTGCTTGGTCAAAAACTCGATTATGCCACCAAATATTATCACCGGCTAGAATATTTGTGCCGTAACGAGGGACGATGCCATAAACAGTGCCGGGGTCATAATCCAAAGCTTGACTGATGAGATTGTAGAGACGTTGTAGATCAAAACCCCGGGGGTCACAATGGGGATATTTTCCTTGATTAATCAGAAAACTATCTACGGCAAAATGGCTGACAATTTGCGGTAATTGTCCCGTTTGTAAGGCTGCGAGGAGATAATATTTCGCCGTTTGTTGGTATTGAAAATCGCTGTAACCGGGGAGGGGTTGCAAGCGTCCTTTGGTCAAACAGTGGGATCCCGGCGCTTGTACCAGTTCAATGTTAACACTGGAGATAACCCGACGATTTCTTTCGGCAAAAACTGGTCGCAAGCGATCGCAATTAGGGTGAGATAGCTGCTGACAAATCGCTTCTGTTGCCCATAATGCGGTAGTTTTTGCCCCATCAAAGTAATTTGTGGGATATTCTTTGACTAAACGCTTAAAGAAGGCTTCTGAAGGCGTATTTAACCAAATTCTCGCCCTTTTTTCTAACTCAGAGGCCGATCGCGTACTCAAAGGAACACCCGCTAAAGCAAGTGCAAAACCCTTGACGCGGATAGTTTCTGGGGTAAGTTGCCACAGTTGACGCACTAATTGATCCCTGGTGTCTGCGGGCAGCATTTCGGCTGCTTGTTCATAAAAAGTGGCCGTGGGACGGTGACGTTCAAAAAAAGGCCGGGCGATCGAGTCTAAAATATCTCTATCCCTGGAATTCGGTTTGCGGGGGATGTAAACATTGGGACCCAATTTCATCGGACCGCGAGCATATTTTTTCTGTTCTTCGATGTTACCCGCAGTCATACTCCAAGCTGTATCGTGGAGAATAAACAAGGGAACGCGATCGAGGGTTAATTCGGTTTCTGGCGGGGCAATTTGCAAAAATTCGGCGATTTTCTGCTTTTCTAACTCATCTAGGCTCTTACCGGCTAAATTCTCCCCCACAGTGGAGGGATTAAAAATATTTATGGTGGCAGTGGAGAGACTAGAGGTATTCAGTTTTAAAATCAGTAGGGACAAGACCAAGCTAATCACCAAAGAAGTCACTCCCGATCGCCATTGTTCCGGGGGAAAGATAGAATATCTAGGGAGAGAAAATTGTCTTGATTTTTGCCGTCTTTGTCGATTCATCGGACTCTTTTAACTCTTTCCACCCATTGTATTCACTTTCTCGAAAAAGGGAATTAATACTAAATCCGTTGAGTATAGGCTACATAAGTAGGTGGGTGGAATTAAATATAAGATGAACGTAGGTTGGGTTGAAGAATGAAACCCAACGCCCGCATGGGTTACGCTACCGCTAACCCATCCTACAAATAATTGTGCCTCCCTACTTATCAGGATAGGCAATAGGCAATAGGCAATAGGCAATAGGCAATAGGCAGCTTTATTCTCCCCACTTCCCCACACCCCACACCCCACACCCTACACATAATTACTGAGGAACCATTGAGTATTAAAAGCTCGATCGCAGGATATTTCTAGTAATCTTAGACCTGATTCCGGTAAAACTGCGATTTTTTGCTGAAAATCAGTCCAATCGCTGATTAAATGGTAATCGATACCGTAGGTGCGACAGAGTTGGCAAAAGTCGATATTTTGGGGAGTGGCAAAAAATTCTTCAAAGGGAGGGTCAAATTTGGCGATCGGCAACATCTGGAAAATGCCTCCCCCCTTGTTATTGATTAAAATTATGGTCAAGGAGCCAACAAAATATTTTTTGATTAAAAAACCATTTGT
>NZ_JASJFF010001088.1:0-1377 GCF_030065435.1 Microcystis sp. M53603_WE2 | reverse complement strand
GTGAAGATATTTTTTTGTAATTCTTCTAGTCCTTGACTAACCGCAGTTCGCGATTCTGGTGTACCATATTTAGCTAACACTGACCAAGCTTTTGCATCCGTGGAGACAAAACTACTAGCAAAGGCAGTTTCTGGGATAACTTTTGCCGATTCTAAGGGGGTGAATCTTTGCCAAGGAAGTTGTCCTCGTAGATAAAGATAGACACCTCCTGCGGTTACTGCTGTTAGTCCTAGGACGACTAAACAACCGGGTAAAAATGATTTTTTTGACATAGAATTGTGGTTTGGTTAAAAAGTTCCATACTTGGCGATCGATTTGTCTGCGGTTGTAGTCTCTAGAGTAGTCCTATTGTAGTTATCCTAATTATCTTATCTTATCCCCAAAGGTGACAGACAACATTTCAGCTAATTTTTCCGAAATTATTGCTAATTACCGGAGAAAATTGGCTCATTCTTGGTTAGCTTGCCAACCCACCGCTTGATTAATATTAGTCAACCCATTAGCCTCTAATTTTTCTGTTAATCCTTGTAAAATATTTGATACTAGCCAGGGTCCTCGATATAACCAACCGGTATAAATCTGTAATAAACTCGCACCAGCCGTAATTTTTTCCCAAGCATCATCGAGAGAAAAAATGCCTCCCACTCCAATTATTGGTAAATTGCCTTGGGTTTGCCGATAGATAAAACGGATCACTTCCGTGGAACGTTCCCGCAAAGGTTGCCCACTAATTCCCCCTGCTTCTTCAGTGATTGGTTTACCGGTTTCGGGCAGAATTGTGGTTTTTAATCCCGTGCGTTTAGTGGTGGTATTAGTAGCGACAATTCCAGCTAATTGATAGGAGAAAGCTAAGTCAATAATTGTTCTGATATCTTCCCATTCTAAATCGGGAGAAATTTTCACTAATAGGGGTTTTCTGCCTTGATTTTCTGTTTGTAAAATGTGGAGGATTTTATCGAGTTGTTCACCACTTTGCAGGGAACGCAAACCGGGAGTATTGGGAGAACTAACATTAACGACAAAATAATCGGCATGGGGGAATAAATAGCGAAAACTGCCTAAATAGTCCTCCGGGGCCTTTTCTAGGGGCGTATTTTTCGATTTACAGAGGTTAATGCCGATGGGAATCTGTCGGGGTTGTCGTTGCCAAGATTGCTGGAGAGTTGCCGCTAGAACCGGCGCTCCGAGGTTATTTGCCCCCATACGGTTTAATCCCGCCAAATCTTCCGGTAAACGAAATAATCTCGGTTTTGGGTTGCCCGGTTGCCCTTCTAGGGTGACAGCACCCACCTCGGCAAAACCAAAGCCGAAACTAGGCCAAAGTCCTGCCCCTAAACCGTCTTTATCGAATCCTGCCGCTAATCCGACGGGATTGGG
>NZ_JASJFF010001325.1:0-10591 GCF_030065435.1 Microcystis sp. M53603_WE2 | reverse complement strand
CACACCCCACACCCCACACCCCACACCCCACACCCCACACCCCACACCCCACACCCCACACCCCACACCCCACACCCCCCCCCCCACACCCCACACCCCCCACCCCCCAACCCCCACCCCACCCCCCCCCCCCCCCCACCCCCCCCCCACACCCCACCCCCCACCCCCCACACCCTACACCCTACACCCATCTCCCCACACCCCACACCCCACTTCCCCATCTCCCCACTTCCCCACTTCCCCACTTCCCCACTTCCCATTTATGCCCAAAATCCATCACTTTGAACTATTACCTTCCACTAATACTCAAGCTTGGCAATTATTAGAATCGGGGGAAAATCCGCCTTTTGTGGTGATTGCTAGTCAACAAAGTGCCGGGAGAGGACAATGGGGACGGGAGTGGATTTCTGAACCGGGAGGATTATATTTATCTTTGGCGTTAAATCTGGATTTAGAGGTGGATAAATCTGCCCATCTCGTTCTCGCTACAGTTTGGGGCATCGCTCATCACCTGAATTGTCAAGAAATACCCGTTAAAATCAAATGGCCGAACGATTTAGTCCTATTAGGGCGCAAACTAGGGGGAATTAACCTAGAAACCCGTATTCAAGGCCAAAACATCCCGCAAGCAGTCATCGGAGTGGGCATCAATTGGGCTAATCCCGTCCCCCCCACGGGCATTAATTTACAAGCTTTGGCCGGCAATAAAATCACCTCGATCGCTCAATTAACCGATGTCACCAGCGATGCTATCCTATACGGCTATGAATATTACTGTAATCACGGCATAAAAGCCTTATTAGCCTCCTACTTAGAACTTTTTGCCAATTTTGGTCAAAAGATAGTTTTCGAGGGCTATCAGGGCATAATAACGGGGGTAAGCGATCAAGGGGAATTAAAAGTTAAACTCACCTCGGACAATGCCAGTAGCGAAATCTATCTACCGGCGGGTAGGGTCAGTCTCGGCTATAATTGAGTCTAAATATTTTTTTGACTAAACTGTGAGAAGTGAGGCCGCCCTATGTATCCTTCATCGGTGATATTGAAACTTTTTCTCGGAAAATCCTTAAAAAAGAAGCTGAGTTTATGCAGTGGTCTCGGTTTAGTAATCAGCGGTCTGATTACTCTTGCTCCCAATGCGATCGCTAATTCCGAAACTGGCAGCGAAACCCCAGTGGTGGAAAATGCCGCCCCGACTCTGAAAGCCCCCGTTATCAAAGAAAATACTAATCCTGCCCCCCGTCTGGCTATCCCCGAAAACCATCAAACCGATATGCCTACCCTTGCCCCCCGGGCCGGCGGTAAAAATAACTTTATCGATACCAGAAACTTTAACCCCCCCAGTTCCGTTGTCGTCACCGAGCGCCGCAGTGGTTGCCAAACGATCGCCCAAAATGGTCAACTGGTAGGAGGTAGCTGTAATCTGGCGGCCCGGTCCCCCCGTCGTCAGCCGGTCAGCACTGTGGCCAAACCCTTACCCCCGGTTAATCTGGCCCGGGTGCGTCTCAATCCTAATCCAGCCGTGCGGGTAGGACGGCAGCCCCGAAATCAGCCGGTTATCGCTAATAATTCCCTGGGTCGTTATGCCCCCACTCTCGTGGCTTCTAGCGCCCCGGTACGTCTGGCTGCCCCGACGGTGATTCCAAGTCAGGTGGTGGCCCTCAATCCCCCGGAATGGAATGGCGTAAAATTAGCTTTGGCCCCGGTGACTCGCGCAGAAGTGGAGGCCATCAGCGAAGCGACCACCTATGAGCGGGCCACCCGTTTAAGTCCCACGGATTCTAACCCAACTCAACGCACGGATTTACTCTTTCCCCTCGCCCTTCCTGCCCAAATTACCTCGGTTTTCGGGTGGCGAAATCATCCAGTCAGCGGGAATCGGGCCATGCACGCGGGTACTGATTTAGGCGCACCTATGGGAACACCTGTATTAGCCGCCTACGCAGGGGAAGTGGCCACCGCCGACTGGTTAGGAGGTTACGGATTAACGGTGATTTTACGTCACCTCGATGGTAGTCAAGAATCTCGTTATGCCCACCTTTCGGAAATTACCGTCAAACCGGGAGAATGGGTGGAACAGGGCGCGGTTATCGGTCGTGTGGGTAGTACGGGACTTTCTACCGGTCCGCACCTACACTTTGAATGGCGACACCTAACCGAACAGGGTTGGACCGCCGTAGATGCCGGTTTACATCTAGAATTAGCCCTCGATAATCTGGTGCAGAGAATGCAAATGGCCGCAGCCACTGACCCTAATCAGAATTAATTTGTTTTGGGTTACAAATATAGCGGTTTTTGGAACTTAAAAACGCATCGTTGAGCTTTTGCCCAATTGATGCGTTTTCATACATTCGCAGTCTTAAGTAGTTGGACAAAAGTAAAGTTAACTGTGGGGTAAGGAGTCGGTCGTCAGGAGTCAGGAGACAGGATACACGCTAAGATACAAATAATAAACTTGAGAGAAGCACTTGATTAAATATGACTCTAACTAACGTTGAAGTAAATCCCTCGACTCCAGAAGATTTTTTAGATTCTGAAACATTAGTACAGGTCGATTTAATGCAGCAAAAGATTCAACAATATATACAAACCCTATCAGTAGAAAATTTAAAGATGATTCTAGAATTTGCCGCTTATTTGTCAGATAAAGAAAGTGAAAAGGCAACGCAAGAAATTAGAGCAATCCCGAATATTATGGAACATTTGAAAGAAGCTGAAATGGATTTACAATCAGGTTTTCTCATTGATTGGGAAAGCTGAGATGACTTATAAAGTCCGTTTGACAGCTAAAGCAAATAAAGTTTATTCTGAAGCGGATCCAATCTTAAAAAAGAAGATTGCTAAGTGTTTAAAACTCCTTCAAGAAACACCGAAAAATCACCCTCAAATTAAAGCATTAAAGGGAGAATTTGCTGGGAAGTATCGCTTCCGCGTTGGAGACTATCGGGTTATCTATACAGTTGATGATAGTCAGTCTCAAGTTATCGTCTTACCGCCAATAAATAGGGTTTGCTGAATAAATGTGAAATGTAGGCAAGATAGGGGTTTTGTGGCTTTACGAGCGAAACAGGTGCAAGATTCTGAGAGAATCGTGCTTCAAAACCTTGCGTCTTCATGGTTCCGCGTCCTGTAGGGGCGAAGCATTCGGACAATAACTTATCGGTGAAACCGTAGATTTTCTATCCGAATGCTTCGCCCGTACTTTTTCAGCAAACCCTATGTTCTATAAAAATGGTAATGCAAGGTTTTTGAAGCTCCCAATCCTCATAGTGTTAATATTCGCTAATCTCATCCAATTGGAAAGGCAAAATTTGAGAAAAAAAGTAGAAGTTAAGGAACGCGGAGCATTCGTTCTTCGATTTCTTGCCAGACGGTAGGGGAAATATTAACAGCCACTTTTTGGCAGTCGAGAATCAGGCGATTAATATAAAAATAATGCTTGTCTATTTCGCTAATTTCTTGGCGGGTGGATAAATTAAGTAATTCAGGCGTTAAATTAAAAGCAGTATTCGAGATTTTAAATAATTGATAAAAAAATTCTTGATGTTCTTTTCTAGTTGCTTTATCATCAGGAATAATTTGTTTTAAAGCTTCTAAATCAGCGATTAATTGGAAAAAATTAACCCTAGAAACAATTCGATACTGAGCAAATAATTTAACTAACCGGACAAACTCATGAATGAAGTTGAAGGTAAAGAGGATACCAGAGATGTTGTAGGCGATCTCGGGGGCGTAGGCGTAGGCGATGATGATGCTGTGGGTGATGGGGATGCCGATGAGGGTGCCGATGCCGATGACGTTGGGGATGACTTTGGCGTAGGCGATGAAGAGCCAATAGGCGAGCGCTCTTCTTCCTACAGGTTTAATCGGACTATCAACAGAATCTTTAGTCATCTCATCTGCCCATTGTAAAATCGGCACTAATTTTTGACCGAGGGGCGTTTTAAGATAATTATGGGCTTCTTTCTCCATTGCTAATAACAATTTATCGGCTTTCCCTCGCATCAAACCCGCCACTAACAAAAACACCTCTTGCCAACGAGTTTCTGTTACATAATTCTTAACTGCTTCTTCAATCAAATCATTATCATAGATATACTGAGCCGTGAGGTATTCCTGAAGGGTTAAATGAGAAAAAGAATAGATATTTCTCGCCCGCTCTACTAAAATTCCCTGTTCAATTTCAATGGTTTTTAATACTTTTTCTCCGTCTAAATGTTGCGGAGCATTTAAGTTTTGTTTAAGGTGATCTTTAATTTGCTTAACAATTTCTCGTTTTTCTAAAAAAAGTTTATCTGCTACAAAATTCTGATAAGCGACTTCAGATAGCAAAATTTCTTCTTGCTCAATACTGAGATTTTCATAAACTAAACCGCGATTAGGTAAACGTTTTTCGGCTGACCATGTTTCCAATAAAATTCGTAACGCATCTTGATAAAGGCGACTGCGATTTGTGGGAAAAGATTGATTTTTATCATAAACCAAACACAAAAAAGTCAACAATAACGGTGTATGGGCTAACTCTTTTGCACTTTTATACTCCTCCTTTTGCAACAGTTCCCAACAATTTTTAGCCGTCTCATTTTTCCGATCTAATTCCGAACTAAACCAATGTTCAATAAAACTTTGAATTTGCTGATCATCAAATTCGACAATTTCAATATCGGTAAATTGTCGAAGATGAGTTCTAGCAGCAGTGCGACAGGAGAGAATAAAACGATTTTTATGATGCCTATCTACAAAATCTTTGATTTTCTCGATTACATTATTCACATTAGCTGTTGGCACTTCATCCAAACCATCTAATAAAATTAGTAATTCCCCTTTTTCTAGTTTATTGCTAATATTTTTTTCCACATTGGGAAAACCACAGATTTTAAACTCCTCTTCAATTAATGCCTGAATATTAATCTCGTTTTCTTTAAAGTTTTTCAACTCCAGTAAAACAGGTGTTAGAGGATGCTGATAACTGCCTTTATTTCCCTTGAGAGCTTCTAAACCAACTTTTCGCAAAAATGTAGATTTACCAATACCGGGATCACCAAGTACCATTAAATATTGTTCTTGATTAGCCAAAAGTAAACCATCTTTTTTACCATCATCCCTAAAGTTAAACCGTCGCTGCTTACTCTCACGATATTTATTTTCTAAATTTTCATCATAATAATCCCTGACTAAATTACCCAAACATTTGACATTAATATAAATTGACTCCAAATCCATCGGCTTAGACATTTTTAAAACCTTAATCATGCCGTGCCGATCCCAGTAACGTTGAGTATATTCCCGCAAAAAAAGATACTTTCCTTCTTTGATAAGCTGCCCGACATCTTTATTCAATAACTCATTTTTATTAATACCCTCCCACCCCGATTTAATCATTTGACCAATAAAATTATTAGTCAATGCCGTTACAATGGTTGTTTCAATTCCTGTCATAACTTAACCCCTGTAAACCCTCTGACGCTTAGTATAAGCCAGAAAGCGGGTTTCTCATCATCAACTCAGAAAGCGGGTTTCTCAACAACCCAGAAAGCGGGTTTCTCAACAACCCAGAAACCGGGTTTCTTAAGGAAAACCGTTTTCTAATCTCTTAAACGGCTAAACTGAGAATAGCTGCCTGTCTTGACTCTCATTTCTCAGATTGTAAAATAATGCAAATTTATCTTGACTATAGTGCCACTACCCCCACTCATCCCCAAGTGATCGAGCGGGTTGCCACTATTCTCCGGCATCATTGGGGCAACCCCTCCAGTTTACACAGTTGGGGACAGGATAGGGCGACAGTCATCGAAATGGCCAGAGAACAGGTAGCAGGGTTAATTAATGCCAATTCAGACCAGATTATCTTCACTTCTGGCGGTACGGCTATCAAGCTAAAATTGATCAGCCCCCCGGTAAACCGCCCAAGGCTGGTTCTAATGTTAAGGAGAAAAAATAAAAATTCTTGGGTGGGAAATGTGGCCGCATCTCATAATCCACTGATTATCTATTCCCCCTTTTGCCTGTTCCCTATTCTAACTGATAACTGATCACCGATTACTGATAACTGAATATGGCTTATTCTCGCATTAAAAAACTAGCAAATTATCTACGTCCCCATTGGCAAATAGTAACTGGGGGGGTAGTTGCTCTGCTTATTGTTAATCTTTTGGGTGTTTATATACCGCTTTTAATCCGGGATAGCATCGATGATTTGAGTAAATCCTTTGACTTTCAAAAAATCATTTATTATCTGATTTTAATTGTCGCTTTAGCCTCGATTATGTGGTTTATCCGCATGATTTCCAGAGTATTGTTATTCGGGATCGGTCGTCAGGTAGAGTTCGAGCTTAAACAAAAAATCTTTCAGCATTTATTAACCCTTGAACCTGCCTATTTTTCTCGGCAAACTTCAGGAGATTTAATCAACCGTGCCACTAGCGATGTGGATAATATCCGTCGTCTGGTGGGTTTTGCTTTGCTCAGTTTGGCTAATACTTTTTTTGCCTATGGGTTAACTTTGCCTGTAATGTTAGCGATTCATATTCCCCTTTCAATCGCCGCTATTTCTGTCTATCCTTTGATGTTAATTGCTGTGCAGTTATTTAGTGGTCGTCTGCAGCGGCAACAGAAAAAAGTACAAGAAAAACTCTCGCATCTGAGCGATTTAATTCAAGAGGATATGAGTGGTATTACTCTGATTAAAATTTATGCCCAAGAAGGTAACGAGCGCCGAGCATTTAAGCAAAGAAATCGCAAATTACTACAGGCTAATTTAGATTTAGTCCAGACTCGTAATTTTCTTTTTCCCCTGATTGAAGCTTTGGCCTATGTCAGTTTATTGGCGTTGCTTGCTCTCGGTACTAGACAAATTATAGCGGGTAATATCACCATTGGGGACTTTATTGCTCTGTTAATTTTGGCAGAAAGATTAGTTTTTCCCACTGCTTTATTAGGTTTCACTATTACTGCCTACCAACAGGGAGAAGTGAGTATAGATCGCCTGGAAACTATCCTATTAGCCGAGGCTAAAATTAAAGACAATGCCGATTGTATTCACTTAAAAAATATTCAAGGAAAAATTACCGCCAAAGCCTTGACTTTTTTCTATCCTGATGCTAAGGAACCCGCCTTAAAATCTCTTTCTTTTACCATTAATCCGGGGGAAACGGTAGCGGTCGTCGGTGCGATCAGATCGGGAAAATCTACCCTTGCTAACGCTATTCCCCGTCTTTTGAATATTGCTGAGGGACAGTTATTTATTGATGATCAAGATGTCACTCAAATTGCCCTGGAAGAGCTGCGAAAAGCGATCGCTTATGTTCCCCAAGAAAGTTTTTTATTTAGTACCACCATTGAAGATAATATCCGTTATGGCGATCCGCTGCTGAATTTTTCGGCAGTGGAATCGGCGGCCAAACAAGCGAGAATTCAGGAGGAAATCGAGAATTTCCCGCAAAAATACGGAACTTTAGTGGGAGAACGTGGGATTACTCTTTCCGGTGGTCAACGTCAACGGGCCTCTTTAGCGCGCGCTTTAGCCATCCAAGCACCGATTTTAATCCTTGATGATGCCCTATCTAGCGTCGATAATCAAACGGCTACAGCTATTTTGGAAAATATCAGCCAAGAAAGCCAAAAAACCGTGATTTTTATCTCCCATCAATTATCGGCCGCTGCCACTGCTGATCGCATTTTTGTCATGGATCGCGGAGAAATTGTCCAGATAGGAACCCACGAGGAGTTAATCGCAGTCCCCGGAGTCTATCAAAATCTCTGGCAACAGCAGCAGTTAGAGTCTAAGGTTTTACATTAGCCGATAAAATAGGGAATCTGCCAGTTATTGCCGGTTAAGCTGTGGACTATCTCAATTACTCCTTAAGACCGTTTAAATGCAGCACAGCAGTTATCTTTTAGCGACAATGAACAAGAATCAACTTTTAACCGAACCTTTTTTACAATTACCCACCGAAACATCAGTACAAGTGATTTGGTTTACGGAATTTTTTGGCACTCGTCATCAGGTGCGCTACGGGGAAAAACTAGAGAAAATTGCCCTCGCTCGCACTAGCAAATTAACTAGAGTTAGAGAAGATGCAAAATCGAGAACCGTTGAAGCTTATCAATCTTTAACCGCTCGAGAAATCTGGCGACATCAGGCCGAAATTACTGATTTAAATCCCGGGGAAAGGATTCCCTATCAAGTCACCAGTTTTCAGGAAAATACAGCGATTAGAAGTGATATTTATACCCTTACCCCAAGACCCAAAAAAGGAACTAATCTCAAAATTCTGCTCACTTCCGATCATCAATTAATGCCCATGACTGCCGCTAATTTACAAAAAGTTAGCGAAACTATTGGACAGGTAGATGCAGTTTTTTTAGCAGGAGATTTAGTTAATATACCCGATCGAGCTTCCGAATGGTTTGATGATATTCGCGGTGGGGCATTCTTTCCCTGTTTACAAGGTCGTGCCAATTATACTCTGACAAAGAATGGTATTCAGACTATTTATAAAGGGGGAGAAATTATTCAAAATGCGCCCTTATTTCCTGCTATTGGTAATCATGAAGTTATGGGCAGATTTTCTACTTCTATAGGTTTAAATGAACAGTTTGAAGATGCTATTCCTCAGTTTATTGCTAAACAACTAGCAGAGGATACAGCAGTAATTAATGAAACCTGGTTAAAAAATAATGCTTTCAACACAGAAACCTACGAAGAAATTTTTTCTTTGCCTCAAAATAAATATTATTCTCTAACCTTTGGCGATATTCGTTTAGTGGTTTTATATGTTACTAATATCTGGAGAAATCCCAATTTAGAACCCAGTGCAACGGGAAGATATTACGAAAATCAAAGAGATTTAGATAGACCCGACCGCTGGGGTTACGGTCAGCATATTTTTGAGCCAATTGCTCAGGGTAGTCCTCAATATCAATGGTTAGAAAAAGAGTTAAATAGTCGAGAATTTCAAGAGGCTAAATATAAAGTAGTTATGTTTCATCATCCTCCCCATACCCTAGGAGGAAATATCGTTCCACCCTACACCGATCCCGTGCCGACAATTCAACGGGATACCACGGGAAAAGTTAGCTCAGTACGTTATGATTATCCCCAAGAAAATGATTATATTATTCGTGATCTAATTCCCTTATTAGAATCAGCCAAGGTTAATTTAGTTTTTTATGGTCATTCTCATTTATGGAATCGTTTTCTTAGTCCTAAGGGTATGAATTTTCTCGAATCTTCTAACGTTGGTAATAGTTATGCTGCTTATTTAGGTGATAAAAAACGTCCTGTACCCCTCGATAGAAATTATGCAGCCATCGGTAATCCTAATGGATTAGAAGCAATTATCCCGAATATTGCTCCTCTAGTGGATTGGGTTAATCAACCTTTACCCTATATTGCCAGTAATGATCTGACGGTTTTTAGCATTTTAGATACAGAAAAAGCAACCGTGAGCAGTTATCGTTTTGATACCCGTTATCCTGACTCCGAGGTAATTAAATTTGATGAATTTGACCTTTTTAGCGTAGGTGAAATATAATAAAATCAAAGAGTGCCGGTTAAATAGATTCTCTTGGGGTTAATTGTATGACTACTGTTACTAGCAATGATATTCAAGAATTGAAAGACTTACTCTCGGCAATGCGACAGGAAAACCGCGAGCAGATGATTTCCCTGCGAGAAGAAACCCGCGAGCAAATAAGTTCCCTGCGAGAAGAAACCCGCGAGCAAATTGATACGCTAAAGGAAGATAATCGCAAACAACTAGAAACCCTGAGAGAAGAAAATAACAAGCAATTTGTTAACCTACACAAAGAAATCACGGAAGTGAAAATTATAACGGCTAAAATTGAAGGAACAATTCAATCCCAAGCAGTATTAACCCAAAAAATTCCCGATTTAATCGAGAAAGTTGGGGAATTAAAAAACTGGAAACAAATAGCTATTGTCGCTATCACTGCTTTTACCAGTGCCACAATTACTTGGTTTATTCGAGGAGGAAATTTGAAACCTTAAAGTCTGGCATTTTTCTCAATTCCTAATTGGTGCATTTCCAGAATAATCGGTTTCAGGGTTTCTCCGAAAGCGGTTAAAGAATATTCAACTTTGGGAGGAATTTCTGGATAAACTTCTCGGTGAATCAGTCCATCTAACTCTAATTCCCTCAGTTGTTGGGTGAGAACTTTTTGACTAATGGGACTTAAACAAATTTTAAGCCCAAACAAAGCCGAAACTGGCTTGATAAGCGGCAAACACATCCTGATTCTCGGTCAGCCACCTAAAGAAACGAAAAGACATCGCTGTCCGAAAAGCTTCCAAAGCTTCCACAAAAGTGTTTAAAGGTCGATTCGTCCACCGCCTTTGCAGTCCCCCAGTTAACTTATGCCACAGGATAAATGTATAGGCACAAAACACCAAGATAAAATAAAGTGATGTAATCGGTTATAAACTACTCCGACGGCATTATTGGCCATTTGAGGGAGGTTTTTCCTCTCACTTTCCCCTAATAATCCTCCTAAATAGGGGCTGCTGAAAAAGTTTTTCGTGGGGGCAGGGTGTGGGGTGTGGGGTGTGGGGTGTGGGGTTTTACCCATT
>NZ_JASJFF010000424.1:0-4059 GCF_030065435.1 Microcystis sp. M53603_WE2 | reverse complement strand
CTCTTTTGGTTAGAACAAGATAAACTTGAGAATCTTCGGTCAAATTTATTGACTCAAAATCAGCTATACTTAATTTAAATGAAACAGCCCTACCTTGATAAGGGGGGTGCCGATAGGCGGGGGGATTCCCCCTGCCCCCCTTGATAAGGGGGGTGTCTGACAACTTTTAACGCCTACCTACTTATGAATTGGGTAGTGGGGTAGTGGGGAATTTAGCTGAAATTTCCCTATCTCCCCATCTCCTGTCTTCAGGTTAAGCTCCCAAAAAAAGGCTATTCTTTACCTTATATTCCTCGGCAGAAATTTCATGACTCCCTTGTTAGTTCACACTTACCCTTCTCTTGTCAAGGGTATTTTAATTAAACGTTACAAACGCTTTTTTGCCGATATACAATTGGACAACGGAGAATTAATTACGGCCCATTGCGCTAATACCGGACCGATGACGGATGTATGCGTAGAAGGTCAACCGGTTTATCTTTCTCGCAGTGATAACCCGAAGCGAAAATTAGCTTATACCTGGGAGATGATTCAACTGGGGGAGACTTGGGTGGGAGTTAATACCAATCTTCCTAATCAGGTGGTGAAAAATGCCCTGTTGCAAGGAGTTTTTCCCGATTTGGTCAAAAATGACACCGAGGTGCGATCGGAAGTGGCCTACGGTCAAAATAATGGCAGTAGAATTGATTTTCTTTTGACCCATGAGGATAATTCCCTCACCTATATCGAGGTTAAAAATACCACTTGGAATCAGGGAGAAACGGCACTTTTTCCCGATACTGTCACCACGCGAGGACAGAAGCATTTACAGGAATTAATGGCTTTATTGCCGGCAGCGGAGGCGATTATGCTCTACTTTATTAATCGGGGTGATTGTGACCGATTTGCTCCGGGGGATAGTAAAGATGCTAAATACGGGCAGTTATTGCGTCAAGCAGTGGCTAAAGGAGTCAAGGTTTTACCCTGTCGCTTCCAAGTGACACCCACGGGAATTAATTATTTAGGTTTAGCAGAATTGCAGCTGTGAAACGAGTAGTTGAGAGCGGCCGGCTTTTGACAAAATCCCCCGAACCGCAACTGACCTTTAAAAACCTAGAGACACAGTTAGTTACCTGTGCCTCTACGGGGGATTTTTGTCGATACATATTTGAGGTAATTTGTCAAGGTTTTTGATAACTAATTCCGTGGCGCATTTTCTCTAATTTCTGTTGCACCTGAGCATCGAGAGAATGGAATAAAAAACGCCCTTTGGGACTTTGAGAAGAACTCTGGGATTGTCTCAGACGACGACCGGTTAAATCCACCTCGATTTCGAGACGTTGAGCGGAAATCCACTGGGCCCCATAACCCATAACGGTCATTTTTTGGGCATTATCAGAGGTAGCGACGATAATCCGTCCGATAGCTGGGGCGCGATCGTGCCAAAAATCGGCGCAGGTTTTCTCGATATAGGTGTCGGCGGTTTGAGCGTGAGCGGTAAAATAAACCGATAAATGGTTAGTGTAGCGTTCTTGGCTGCCGGGGGTATCTTGAAGGTAGGAATCGAAGACGATTTGGGTTTGATAACCCTGGTGGTGGGTGTAACCGATTAGGGTTTCAATTAACTTGTCTCGCGCCGGTTCGAGACCGTGGCGATCGCTAATTTTTTTCAGGGACGGCCAAGCGCCGATGACGTTGTAGCCGTCAACCAGCAGAAGGGAACGATCAGAGGAATTAACCATGGCTTTGAGAGTGATTGGTGTGGCATTAAGGGCAGTTCTAAAAAACAGCATCCTAATGATATTAACAAAAAATTTAAGATTCTCCCGCCGCACTTGCCAATAATCTCGCTTTTAATTCTAGGGCATTTCCCTGATCCGTTACCTTGCCCCCCTCTAACAAAAATGCTCCATCGCTGTAATCCAATTCATCAAGGCGATGAGTCACCCAAAGGGCTGTAATACCTCGGTTTTTGACCAAGTTCTGCACTTGAGAGACTAATTCTAGCTGGGTATCCCCATCCAAAAGGGCGGTGGGTTCATCAAAGAGCAAAACCTCGCAATGACGAGCTAAAGCCCCGGCAATGGCGATTCTTTGCTTTTGTCCGCCACTGAGAGCATATATCGGTCGTTTTTCCATTTCTAATAAATTCACCGCCCCTAGGGATTCCCGCACCCGGGCCCGAATTGCCGGCGTGGATAAACCCTCGGATACCAACCCAAAAGCCACATCTGCCCCCACTGTTGGCATAACTAACTGATGGTCGGGATTTTGAAAAACAAAACCGAGGGGGTTAGGTATCTCTATTTCCCCGCGACTAGGTTTTAATAATCCCGCTAAGAGCCGCAGCAGGGTTGATTTACCGCTGCCATTTGTCCCCAACAACATCCAAAATTCTCCTCTGGGAACTTGCAAAGAGCAGCCATTTAATACTGATTTCCCATTCGGCCAGCTAAAGCAGAGGTCTGTTACTTTTATAGTCATGAATTATCAGCCTTTTCAGTTATCAGTTATCAGTTATCAGTTAAGTAGGTACGCGTTAAAAGTTGTCAGACACCCCCCTTATCAAGGGGGGCAGGGGGGATCCCCCCGCCTATCGGCACCCCCCTTGATAAGGGGGGCAGGGGGGATATGAGAACTTTTAACACCTACCTACTTATTCTGTGGCTAAAGCGACAAACCCCGGCGCTCTACCGGTGGAGGCAGCCCCAGATTTTTGTGACACAATCACCGCACTGATCTGATCGCTCAAAACCGCCACCTTTTTATCGGTTTGTTTTTCGCAGGTTAATTCTAATAATTCCGGATTTGGCGATCGCATAGCGTTAATAATTGTTTGATACAAAGCGTCTGCTGCTGCTTCTTCCTTGCGCTGCACGGAAATGGGGATGGGCGAGAGTTTCAGGGTAATATCGATCGAATACATAGTTTAGCGTTCCCTTCCAAAAAACAAGTCAAAAACCATTGTATAGCAGGGCTTGGGTGTTGGGGTTTTAGGGTATTAGTGATCAGATGTGGGTTTTCAGTTCACTGATTGCTGTTCACTGTGGGGATAACCCTAGCATCATCACCGATTAACTCTCGGCAGTCGGTGTGCAGAGGCGTTGTTATGCCCCAGGACCGAGCAGGAATATCAAGCGACCGATCTTGTTCTGGGTTCGGGAATCACTTCACCTTCTGTCCGCCAGGCTTCCAAGTACATTTCAATCACTTCTTCTCCGTTGTGGATAGCCTCTTGACGAGTTTTGCCATGAGTACAAGGCATGACGACAAGATCAGAAAACTCTGGGATCGTTACCAGGAAAAGCTGATCTTCATCAGACCACTGAACAATCATGCTGTATTTATTCATTAATCTCCATCCTCTCGCAACTCTTTCAGTTCAGTCAGTAGTTTTGCCAGTTGTTTTTCTAGGTAAAGTGGGACATCATCTCCATCTTTGCCCGGGATTGTCAGTGTTTTTCCGATCAAAGGATGTCTCCAACGTTCATGGCTACCCTTGCCCCGTTTGGGTAAGTAAACAAATCCTTCACGGACAATTTGAGCTTTCAACTCTCGGATCTTTCTAGGCATGGAAGCATCTGATCATTCCACTCTATTCTCTCACTTCTCTCTTCTTTAAGCCATGTTTAGGAAATGGAACAGTAGTTGCACGTCCATCTTCAGGACAGAATTGTTTATGGGAGCCTTTCTGACGTACCTCAACAAAGCCAAGACTTTCTAAGATACGAACCACTTCCTGTGGTTTCAGAACAGGTATATTGCTGATGATTACTGTGTACCAACAAATACTGTTTTAAATTTTGTTTGTTCATCCTCAAGGAGCATTTCTATCACTTCACAAAGATTTGTCTGTAATTCATCTAAAGTTTCACCTTGAGAATTTGCTCCTGGAAAACCAGGGACATAACCCACATAAAGATTAGTATCAAAATCTTTTGGTTCTTCGGTTTTTGTTATGCAATGGACGGGGGTTATAAGGGATGGAACCCTTATATAGAAAGGCATTTGGCGATTTTTGTCAATTATTTTTGCTCTAGAGCGAACTAATCAATTAAGTCTCTTGCCAGATAAGGATTT
>NZ_JASJFF010000782.1:0-2084 GCF_030065435.1 Microcystis sp. M53603_WE2 | reverse complement strand
CCCCGAAAATGAAGGTGTCAGCGAGTTGATTAATTTAATTAAAGCCGATGGCCGTTGGGTAGAACCTTAATTAGGGTTTGCGGCCAAAAGTTTTTCCTGCTGGCAGGGTGTGGGGTGTGGGGTTTTACCCATTTTCAGGGAGTCAATTACCTAATTTTTAGGGAAAAAGTCCCTGAATTTTCCCCCCAATCACTCCAATCGCTGGCACTTTTTGATTTCAAAAAAGCCTAAAGATATTATCCAACAAGGTTTTTAGATTTATTCAGCCAACCTTAATTAGTTTTACCGGTAGGGGTTGACATCGATTCAACCCCCGATCATCGGCGAGAATTTGTTACAATGGAAAGCTTGCTAGAAATTGCCGCCCCAGAGAGTCCATGCTACCTACACGCGATTGTGTTCGTCAAACCCCCGCTTACACTCCGGGAGAACAGCCCCAAAGCGCGGGATTTACCAAACTTAACACCAATGAGAATCCCTATCCCCCACCGGCGGAAATTTTTTCCCACCTGCCAGAGCAATTAGAGAAAGTCCGACTCTATCCCGATCCTATCTCCAAAGAGTTACGGCAAACGGCGGCGGAATTATACGGCATAGCAGCCGATCAGATAATCGCGGGTAATGGCTCCGATGATATCCTCAATATCGCCCTGCGAACTTTTGTTAACCCTTGCGAAAGCGTCGCTTTTTTAGATTTAACCTATTCCCTTTACGAGACAATTGCCCGGGTACACGGGGCAAATATTATCGAATTTCCCACTAATGATAAATTTGCATTGGAAGGACCGATTATTTGTCCGGAAGCTAAATTAATTTTTCTGGCTTCTCCTAATCCTCCCCTCGGTAAACATCTTGATCGCGACTATTTAGAAGCAACCTGTGCTAATGCGTCGGGAGTGGTATTAATTGATGAAGCTTATGTGGATTTTAGTGATGACAATCATCTCGATTTTCTCTCCCGTTACGATAATGTCATCATTAGTCGTACCATGTCGAAAAGTTATAGTTTAGCGGGGTTAAGAGTCGGTTTCGGTTTTGCTTCGAGGGCAATTATCGAACAGATGGATAAGGTGCGTGATTCCTATAATTTAGATCGCATTGCTCAAACTTTAGCCACAGCATCCTTAAAACACCATAATTATTTTGAGCAAGTTTGGCAAAAAGTCCGTCAAACCCGCGGCCGTTTAATTACTTCTCTGCGCGAGTTGGGATTTATTGTTTTTGACTCGGAAGCTAATTTTATCCTCGCTTCTCCCCCCCAGATTAGTGCCAGTGAGTTATATAATCAACTGAAAGAGCGTCAGATATTAGTGCGATACTTTAAACATCCTCGCATTCAGAATTATGTGCGGATTTCTATCGGAACCGATGGGGAGATTGATCGCCTTTTATCTGCTATTCAAGAGATTATGGGAACAAATTAATCTCGATTTACGTCAGGGTTTTATTAGCACTTGAAACCCTGATAAATTCTCGAAAAAAAGGCTAGATCGAGCGGAACAAAGCAGCGACAAACAAGGGTCTAATGGCCTGTCGTTTCTCCCGATTACTAGCCTTGGCTATCAAGATTATTAGTCCCACAAAAGGATTAAATACTAGCGCACAAATTTTTGAACTTATGCAAGTTTATCCCCAAGGAATCACAGTTCAAGAATTGAGCCAACGCTTAAATCGTCCCGTTTCTATGCTCAATCTTTGTCTAAAATCTTTGGTTGCTTCTAAAAAAATCGTGGCCAGAAAAAATCATAATCAGTGGGTTTATACTAGACCTCTTGTAAAAATCAAAAATTGTTGTTAGGGTTAGGAGTCAGTAGTCAGTAGTCAGTAGTCAGGAGAATTAAGAATCAATATAATCAATTAAATGGTCTCTTTACAGATGTTAGGCAATTTAACCATTATTTTTGCCGTTTTTGAACCCTGAAAAATTAATTATGCAAGAGGCTCACTGTTAATAAAAAGGCTTAGTTTATCCGGCTCTTCGTTACTTGTTATGGTTCGATAGGGGGGCATAAATCGACTAAATCCTTATCTGGCAAGAGACTTAATTGATTAGTTCGCTCTAGATAAAAACAATTGACAAAAAT
>NZ_JASJFF010000642.1:0-5354 GCF_030065435.1 Microcystis sp. M53603_WE2 | reverse complement strand
GTAGAGCGACCATAAGACCAGAACAGAGTAAATCTGTTAAGGCAGGTGCGAAAAATCCTTCGGGAAAGAAGCAGAAACCTAAATCGTGAGGTTTGGGAATCACCGTCCGTTTACGGCGGTGAGGATGTCAAGGTCAATAAAAGCTACTCAACAGGAATAATAGAGGATGAACACCTCATCGATAAACTCATTATGTCTCAATTTGATCCTGGTCTGCCGAGTATCAAACAAGTACAGAGCTATATTCAAGAGAAACGGGAAGTAGAAATTAAGTTAAGCACCGATGATCTCCTCGTTGGTCGCATCCTTTGGCAAGATGTTAACTGTCTATACCTGGTCGATCACTACGATAAACCCACTTTAATTTGGCAACAGTCTCTAGTTTATTTAAGACCTAAAGCCTAGGGGGAAATTGGCGATATTTGGCTGTGGGATGCGTCCCGGACGCATCAAAAATTCAGCGCCAAGCAGATAGCTTTTGAGCAAATGTAACGTCAGTTGGGGTTAAGGAGATTTGGCCATGACTTCTAGCAAATAATCAGGTGGGATGGCGAGGATAGTATCAGAATTTCAGTTGCTCGAAAATTTGGGTCAAATTGCCAAATAAAGAAAGTCAGAGAGTCGGGTAGAGCGATCGCCATTCAACTTCAGATATAGATTGCCGCTCAGAGGAAAAAGAATAAGCAGATTGTCTGCTAACAATTTGGGACACTGCTGTACATAACCTGTTATACTCTTGGGCAAAACGACTCCACCGCCATTGTTATGCTGGAAAATCAGGTCATGGCAGATGCCGCCTCTAAGGAGCAGATACCTACTCTAGAATTATCCATCATCATGCCTTGTCTCAACGAGGCGGAAACCCTGGCCACCTGTATCGGCAAAGCACGAGATTATCTGGAACAACACAAAATTGCGGGAGAGGTGCTAATCGCCGATAATGGCAGTAGCGATGGTTCCCAAGAAATTGCCACTAATTCAGGGGCGCGGGTGGTTCCTATCCCAGAAAGGGGACTATGATCATAAGAGATTTGAATATGTGAGGACAGTTTATCTGTATTCGATATAGTAGTTACTATCGTCTAACCCAAGTTATTGCCAAAGTAATCTAAATTATGATTAATCTACTTCAAAAGAGTTTTTACAAATTTTGTTCTTTACTATCTAGTCAACAATTTCGACGATTTTTTATTTTTGGTTTAACCTGTAATATTATTTATACTTTTTCCATATATTTATTAACTGAAAAAATCAAATTTCATTACATTGCTTCGGTAGTGATTGCTCTAATTTATACAAGTTTTATTGGGTTTTGCCTAAATAAGTTTTATACTTTTAATACCAGTACAAAAACCTTTTTTCCAGAATTGATAAAGTACTATAATGTCATGTTTTCTGGCTTATTAATTAACGTGGCTTGGATGTTTATTTTGGTAGAAGTATTTAAACTATGGTACATGGCATCGGTAGTAATTGTGAGTGCAGGTTTAATGTTTTATAATTTTTTCTTGCACAAACACTGGAGTTTTCGTGGTTTAAATAAGCATAAAAAAGACCCTAAGAGCAGATAGTTTTCCTTGTTATTAGTAGGTCAATTTCGACGTTACTTAATTTAGTTAAGTGCAGTAAATATTATGGCAAAAAAACAATTATTGACGAGAATATTTTGCGAAGATATAAACAAATTATTCTTTGCTTGTGGGATTTTATCAATGATCATTATCAAGTTTTTTTTAATCAGAAACAGTGAAATTGTTGGTCAGACAAGAGATTCCTTGCTCTATACGTTAATGGCAGATCAGAATATTTGGTTTCCTACTAATAAAGCTAAGGCAATAATCGATTATATGCCAGGATATCCAATATTTATAATGTTTTCTAATTTTCTTAATTTTTCTCTAAGAATTAGTCATGAGATTTTTTACACTCTCTCTAATATTTTATTAGTTTTTAGTTTTAGATTACTAAAAATTCCTCGATATATCTGCTTAGTTATTTTTGCAATTTTAACTTTTCATATAACAACTTTTCTGTGGTTCAATACTATTTTAACTGAAACAATAGCCATTAGCTTATATCATATCCTTTTGGCTTTAACTGTCATAACTGTTATGTCAGAAAATTTAGCCAGGAAACTAATATGGCTCTTCGGTTTGTCTTATGCAACGGACAGGATTATAAGAGATGAAACCCTTATAGAGAAAGATATTTGGCGATTTTTGTCAATTATTTTTGATCTAGAGCGAACTAATGGATTAAATCTCTTGCCAGATAAGGATTTAGTCGATTTATGCCCCCCTATCGAACCATACCAAGTAACGAAGAGCCACTAATATTTTCCGTTCTTGGTGGATTGTGTTTAGGAATAATATTCATTACCCGTCCAGAGCAGATAGTGTTCTTCCTGAGTTACCTAGTTGTTTTTGTTATTCTTGTATTAAGAAATAGAATGAATATAGCAAGAGCTATTCGAGAAGCTTTGCCGATTTGTATTATTCCCATTGCTATAAGTTTATTAATTACTACAGTTTTTACTTTATTAAATGCTTTTTTTCTAGAATTACCAGCGTTATCCATTAGTAACTCATCGGCTTTCAAAGAAACTTTTTCCCAGATTCAGAGTATAGATGATGGTCAAAATATAGATGATTTTGAGTTTGTCAATATAAATCGCCAACAATTAAAAATGGCTTATCAAGTGAGTCCAACATTGAATCAAGTCAAACCTCTAATCGAAGAAGAATTAGCTAGGAGAATTACTAGACTCGGTGGAAAAGATACTACTAATATAGAAGTAGCAATTGATTGGGTGTACTGGTCAACAATAGAAGCAATTAGAAGAAGCAATTTAACAGAAGATAGGAGTATGTATCAAGTTTTTACTCAAATTAATTCTGAACTGCAAGAGGCATTTAACGATAAAAGAATTAACCAGAAAACTTTCTCTTTTGATGATATAGATATAGGATTTTGGCTAAACAAATTTCCTCATTCATTAACTGAAATGAGTGGATATTTATTTTTGCCACGAGTCAGTAGTAAGAAATTATTACAAAATACGGATGATCCTCGAGTAACCCCTGAAATGAGATCAATATTTAATCGAGTGGCACATCGTCGAACTTATCTAGTTAACCAACCAGATTTAAATAAAGACCTTATCTTCTATTTAAACCAGATCACTCCTTTAATTCAGATCATCAATATTCTTGGAATGATATCTTTTGTAATATTATTGGTCTATTACTTGGTTAAACCTGTTCACTCCCAACTTCTCAATCAATACACATTGATTATTTCTTTTGCCTTATCTATAATTTTACTCCGCTTATTTTTGTATATTGCAATTGATCTGGCATTTTTCCCTGCACCTTCACGTTATTTATTCCCCAGTAATCCATTGCTATCGGCACTGTCAATTCTAAACTTATATGTTACAACTAAACTTTTAAGTTCATTTCGATTTTAAGCTTGATATAGCTAAGGTTTATGGCTGTGAAACCAAGATAAACTTCAATTTTTAATTTTTCAGTATCATTTTCTCTGGGTTGCCAAATTTTTGCCCTAAGCTGTTCGTAATCTAAACCCCGTTGTTGGGATGCTGAAGGCCCTGTCTAGCTTAGATAGCTTCGGAAATCTGGATAATGAACAGCCCAATCATTATAGGTTATTGGGGACAAAGACAAGCCAATCAATTAAGGCGGCACTGTTGAGCAATCAAAAATTTGTTGTCACAAATGTCAATAATCCTGTTATACTCTTGAGCAAAACGACTCCACCGCGATTGTTATGCTGGAAAATCAGGTCATGGCAGATGCCGCCTCTAATGAGCAGATACCTACTTTAGAATTATCGATCATCATGCCCTGTCTCAACGAGGCGGAAACCCTGGCCACCTGTATCGGCAAAGCGCGAGATTATCTGGAACGACACAAAATTGCGGGAGAGGTGCTAATCGCCGATAATGGCAGTAGCGATGGTTCCCAAGAAATTGCCACTAATTCAGGGGCGCGGGTGGTTCCCATCCCGGAAAGGGGTTATGGTAGCGCCCTGCGGGGAGGTATCGCCGCCGCCAAAGGTCAATACATTATTATGGGGGATGCCGATGATAGCTATGACTTTACCAATCTCTCGCCTTTCCTAGAAAAATTGCGACAGGGTTATGATTTGGTGATGGGCAATCGTTTTCAGGGGGGAATTAAACCCGGGGCGATGCCAGTATTGCATAAGTATCTGGGCAATCCTGTCTTGACTTGGTTAGGACGGTTATTTTTTGGTAGTCCCTGTGGTGATTTTCACTGTGGATTGCGCGGGTTTAGTAAACAGGCGATCGAACAATTGAACCTACGCACCACTGGCATGGAATTCGCCAGCGAGATGGTGGTGAAAGCATCCCTCTACGGTCTGAAAATTACCGAAGTACCAACCACTTTATCCCCTGACGGTCGCAGTCGTCCCCCCCACCTAAAAACTTGGCGCGATGGCTGGCGACATCTCCGATTTCTCTTAATGTATAGTCCTCGCTGGTTGTTTCTCTACCCCGGACTGGCTTTAATGTTTCTGGGGTTTGTGGCGACGATTTGGTTTATTCCTCAACCGAGAGTTCACACCCTTCTCTATTCAGCCACAGCTTTGATTATTGGCTTTCAAATCGTCAGTTTTGCCATCTTCACAAAAGCTTTTGCTATCAGCGAGGGTTTATTACCGGAAGACCGCAAGTTAAGACGATTTTTGCGTTATATTAATCTGGAGGTGGGATTGAGCATTGGCGTAATTTTATTTTTGCTAGGTATGGGCGGTTCACTGTATGCTTTATATATTTGGAATGCTCGACTTTATGGGTCTTTAGATCCAGCCGTGACCATGCGGATTGTCATTCCTTCCGTAACCGCTCTAGCGTTGGGAGTACAGGTGGTTTTTTCCAGTTTCTTTTTAAGTGTTTTGGGATTGAAACGAAGATAAAAATAATTGTAACTGATTGTTATCGGCTTTATTGCTTCTAAACTTATATGTTACCCTTCAACTTTCGTATACTCAAAAATACCAAGAAATAGACAATCATCCTAGTTCTTATGGTATCCGTATTAAACAGGGTAAGCTCATCTAATTTAGCAGTTAAGTAGGTAGGCACAATTATTTGTAGGATGGGTTAGCGGTAGCGTAACCCATGCGGGCGTTGGGTTTCATGCTTCAACCCAACCTACGTTCATTTTATATTTAATTCCACCCACCTACTTAATCATATTCAAGCCAAAAAAGCTGACTACGTTGTCGCCCTTAAAGCTAATCATCCGACTCTTTATACTCAGGTCAAAAACTGGTTTGAGCAAGCTCAAGCACATCAATTTGATGGT
>NZ_JASJFF010000394.1:0-1038 GCF_030065435.1 Microcystis sp. M53603_WE2 | reverse complement strand
TTGTGGGAGAGATAGGGGGAAAATTCTGGGACTTTTTCTCTGAAAATTAGGTAATTGACCAGATGAGAATCGGTAAAACCCTACACCCCACACCCCACACCCTACACCCTGCCCCCAGGAAAAACTTTTTCAGCAAACCCTAGTATAGTAAGGTGAGCATTGGCCACCCTTGATATCAAACTTTGGTGGGGAAAGCCCACCTTTTTTATGACCATTATTAACGGAAAAACCAAGTTATTAGGCGTAATCGGCGATCCCATCGGCCATACTCTTTCTCCCCCCATGCACAATGCCGCTATCGATGCCTTGGGGCTAAATTATGTCTATCTTCCCCTACCTATCGCCCCGGAAAATTTAGCAACTGCGATCGCTGGTTTGTCCGCCATCGATCTACAGGGTTTTAGCGTCACAATTCCCCATAAATTAGCAATTATTCCCTTATTATCGCAAATTACCGAGAAAGCAAGGCTAGTGGGCGCAGTTAACACCGTCTGGCGCACGGAAACCGGCTGGCAGGGAACGAATACCGATGTGGATGGCTTTCTCGCACCCTTGAAATCCCTTGACAAAGATTGGAGTCAGGTGAATCCAGTTATTTTAGGCAATGGCGGCGCGGCCCGGGCGGTGGTGGTGGCTTGCGCCCAGTTGGGCTGTGGCGAAATTCATGTGGTAGGACGCAATCAAAAGAAATTAGATCCTTTTAAAGAAAGTTGGGCGAATACAAGCCTCTATGACCTCCTAGAAGTGCATGGCTGGGACGAATTAGAGGGGCTGGTATCCACCACAGAACTCCTGATTAATTCTACCCCGATCGGAATGTCCCCCCAGGGCGAACAATCCCCTGTTGAGTTAGAATTATTAGACCTTTTACCCCCATCGGCGATCGCCTACGATCTAATTTATAATCCCCGGCCGACCAAATTTCTCCGGTTGGCCCGGACTAGAGGGATAAGAATTATTGATGGGTTAGAAATGTTAGTTAATCAGGGAGCGATCGCACTAGAAATCTGGTTAGGTCAACCCGTCCCCGTCTCGGTC
>NZ_JASJFF010000988.1:0-3550 GCF_030065435.1 Microcystis sp. M53603_WE2 | reverse complement strand
GTCCTGATCTCGCGCTTTTTTAACACCACAATGGGGGAAGATATCCTCAACCTTTTAGGGGGACTGATCACCATTCAAGGGGATATTAATGGTAAATTTGCCCTGCGTTCTGCCCTAATTAAATCGGCTTTTGAACCGGGAGGGGTAACTATTCTTAATCTGCTGCGTAATCTGCCCACTAATATGCAGATTGATGTGACAAAAGTGCAAAGACTAGCTCGGGCGATCGATGTCGTCCTGAAAGCCACCACAGTATTCACGGAAAAGGTGGCGCAATTATCCTTAGAAGAAGCTAAAAAGGCCGGTGAAATTAATTTTACCGCCATGACTGACCCCCGACAACCCGGACCGCAACAAGTGGAACAGATGCGGCTGGATTTAACCGATAGCCGTCGTCAGAGGGAACTTTATCTAATTATTGTCAAACCCAAGGGGCAATTAACCCAGAAAACCCCCGTTATCGTCTTTTCCCACGGTTTAGCTTCTCGTCCTGAAGATTTTGTCCGACAAGCGGAACATTGGGCTAGTTACGGTTATCTCGTCGCCATACCCCAACACCCCGGCAGCGATACCCTACAGGTGCAGAATCTGCTCGCTGGTTTATCGCGGACGGTTTTTTATACCAACGAATTTGTCAATCGTCCATTGGACATATCTTTTGTGATCGATGAATTGCAAAGACGCAACGCGGGGGAATTTCAGGGGCAATTAGATGTAGATAATGTGGGAGTTGGTGGACATTCCTTCGGCGGTTATACAGCCTTAGCTGTGGGTGGAGCGACAATCGATTTCGAGAATTTACAACGGGACTGCCAAAGAAGATTGGCTTTTCTCAATGTCTCCCTCTTGCTGCAGTGTCGTGCTTTGGATTTACCGCGAGAAGAATACAACTTTCGCGATCCGAGAATAAAAGCGATTTTTGCGGTTAATCCGTTTAATTGGAGTATTTTCGGGGCTAAAGGACTGGCTAAGATCGAAATTCCCACTTTTGTAGCGGCAGGAACCTACGATCCCGCTACCCCCGCTATTTTTGAACAGGTGCGCTCTTTTCCCCTGCTCAACACCGAAAATAAATATTTAGCTCTGATTGAAGGTCAAGCTCACGTCGATTTTTCGGTACTAGATGCGGGAATTAACGAAGCGATCGAATCCGTAGCCGATCTTACCCTGCCCGCACCATATCTGATCGATAGTTACGCCCATTCTCTATCTTTGGCCTTTTTTGAGGTGTATATTCGCAAAAACCCCGGCTATAAACCTTTTTTACAGGCGGCCTATTCCCAATATCTCAGTCAAGGCCAAGAGTTTCGATGTTTTCTGATTACCCGCGCCTCCTCGGCCGCTTTAGAACAACTCATCGAAGATTTTACCGCTCAAAATGTCCGTTAATCAGTTATCAGTTATCAGTTCACTGTTTACTGTTTACTGATCACTGAAAAGCTCCCCACTTCCCCACTTCCAATTCATAATTCATAATTTATGTTTGTTGAGGGCGTTTAAGTAGTAATTGGATAGCCAAAAGAATTAAACCAATGGTGACAAAAGCAAAAATAAAGGTTCCTAGAGAAGCTAAACCAAAAACTAAAGTGCGGACAGCGCTGCCAATTCTCAAGGCGATCGGACTGTGAGCAACCATTGGTTTTGAGTAAAAAGAATGACCGATCGCTGCCGTGAGATAATAGAGAATTGTCCCCAATGCTGCCGAAATTGCTGCGCCAACTAAACAGCGAGTAGGAGTAACTTTTTTGGTTTCTAATTCTGTGGTCATTCCTTTTTAGTCCTCAAATATTGCCCAGGTTAAATTTTAATTCTTTTCCCCAGCATTTTACCCGACTAGGACCAAGGATCGAGGACGGAAGGAAAAGAAGTATCGACTTGCGAGGAGGCGATCAGGTCTTGATTCTGGTCTAGTTCCCGTTTTAACTGTTCCCAATCGCCGGGGTCGGTTAACTCCTCATAAACAGGGGCAGCGAAAACGATCGTTTCCTTGTCCGATGACCAGTTTTGGGAAGAAAGGACTAGATTAGTCAAATCAGGTAACTCCTGGTCGAGAATAGTTGTATTTGCGCTCTTAGGAGAATTTTTGAGCGAATTTAGGTTAATTTCTTGCTTTAATGACTGTAATTCACCATTGAGAGCTTTTAATAACTGCTCGATCGCCTCGATTCTCCCGAAAACATCCGAGGGAATCTCAGGATTATTGGCAGCAGAGAGGGGGGGCAAAGTGAATTGATCAGCTATGACGCGCTCGATTTCCTCTAGGGTAGTATAACCTTGACAGACTAATTCTAAACCGTAGGTGAGGAGAGACTTAAATCCTGCCTGTGTTGCCGCTTTTTTGAGCATATCGGCGGGTTTCTTCGCAGCGATGAAAGTTTTGAGGTGAGGGGTAATCGTGATCACTTCAAAGACCCCGATCTGGGACTGATAACCGATGCCGTGACAATGACGGCATAATCTGCCTTTTTCCCGCGCTTGGATGATTTCTTCGGCAGTGAGGGAATTAGCTTTATAAAAGCTGTATTGAGCAGCTTGGGCGGGAGAAAGACCAAATTTAGCTAATTCTTCCCTTTTTGGTTGATGTTTCAGCCGACAAACCGGACAAACCCGTCGCACCAGTCTTTGATTGATCACTCCAATGAGGGTATCAGCCACTAAGGCCGGCTCCGCTAATTGATTGAGGCGAGCGATCGCAGCAAAGGCATCATTGAGGGGTAAACTAGAAATAACTAAATGTCCAGTCAAAGCCGCTTCTAGAGCATGGGTAAGGGTGGAAGAATCCGCCAGGCGATCGATGCCGATGATGTCTAGGTCTTGATTCCGGAAAGAGGGCAAAATCGAGGCATAATCTTGGCCTTGACCATCAGCGATTTCCACTTGGGTAATACCATTAAGGCTGCGTTCGATCGAGGTTTCCAGGGTAGCGATATTAACCCCACCCCGGTTTCGATGGGCTAGTAGAGAATAGAAACTGGTGGAACAGCCGCCTCTGGCCGGTGCGGTGAGCAGAATTAACCCCGCCTGGCGATCAATCATGGTGCGTACCAGTTTACAGGTTTCTTGGCTAGCAATCAACTCATCGAGGGGCCAAAGTGGGGATCGAGAATCAAAAACCCGCAGCAGAATTTTTTCTCCCTGTTGACGAGGTAGGGTGTGGAGACGAAAATCTATTTTGCGACCGGAAAAAGTTATGGTCATTTTTCCCTGTTGGGGGCGCGATTTTTCGCTGAAATCGAGGTTAGCCAGAATTTTTAACCGTGAGATAATCCCTGGGGTCGCTTCTGGAGAAATCGGTTCCCAGGCAGAACGCAGGAGACCATCTTGGCGAAAACGGACAGTTAATTGATTTTCTTGGGGTTCTAGGTGAATTTCCGTCGCTTTACTTTCGATGGCTTGAACCAGGATATTATAGACCTCTTGCAAAAGTCTTAAGTCGATCCTTGTACAGCAACATTTTTGAAGATTATCAACTACTAATAAATAATTAACTGAAAGTCCCTCCCATTATTGTTTCTATCGTTTGTTTTCGGATTTATGCAAGAGGTCTTAT
>NZ_JASJFF010000857.1:0-3882 GCF_030065435.1 Microcystis sp. M53603_WE2 | reverse complement strand
CTCTCTCCGAGCAATAGTGCCAGGGAAATGCTCAAAAAGCAGTCTTTCTATCGGGAGCATGGGGTATTAGAAATGTTTTTCTATGACCCAGACTCCCATGATTTCTGGGGATTGGTGCGACCCAATCAGCAAGAGGATTTTTTCCCAGTAACGGCCTTGAATTTTCCCTGGACTTCCCCAATCCTAGGGATTCGGTTTGAGATGTTTGAAGAGGGTTTAGAGGTCTTTTATCCGGATGGGGAACGATTTAAAGACCCTGAAACCCTCTTTGAGGAGCGCAACCAAGCACAACAAGAACGCAACCGCGCTTTTGCCCGATTACGGGAATTGGGCATTGACCCGACACAGTTGTGACTATAATTAATCTTCAGCGGAGATACCGTCATCTTCCACCACCGCTTCGGTGATAGGAGAGGGGGGAATTTCCGTTAAGGGAGATAAATCGGCAGGGGGGGCCACCACGCGATCGAGTTTTAGGGTTAAATAACGAATAACCTCATCACTTAAACGCATGGTGCGTTCCATGGGGGCGACTTGTTTGCCGGTTGCCTGATAATTCATCTGCACATAGACACCATCATTGAGTTTTTTGATGGGATAGGCCAGACGTTTTTTACCCCACACCTTAACTTGAATGTCTGTGGCGCTGTGTTCGGTAATCAGAGTCCGATAACGTTCCACTTGTTGCTGAACGACTTCTTCCCCTAAATCGGGACGGAGAATGTAAAGAGTTTCGTAGTTATTGCTCATCTCAGAATCCTTATGGACTAGAAGGCTTCTTTGTCAAGACCGGAGGTTAATTGATTTTCATAACTCTCTAGCTTTTAATAAAGAAGCAAGGATATATGATCATACTACTATCCGAGAGTCGATCGCTAGTCATTCCCAGAAAAATATGGCGCAACGCTATGTACGAGTGAAACATCTTCAAGGACAAATCTTCTACGGACTGTTACAGCTAAACCGTAGCGTTGCCGTCTTTGATGCCCCTCCCTGGCAAGGAGGGCAACTAACCAAACTAGAATTAGAACCTGATAGCTACCAACTATTAGCCCCCTGTTTCCCGTCGAAAATTATTGCCGTGGGCAAAAATTACCGCGCCCACGCCGCCGAGATGGGAACACCTGTACCGGAAGAACCGCTTTTATTTCTCAAGCCACCGACGACAATTATCGCCGATGGTGAAACTATTTTTTATCCGCCCCAATCGGAAAGAGTGGATTATGAGGGAGAATTGGCATTAATTATCGGAGAAACCGCCAAAAACTGCACCACAGCCCAAGCCAGAAGCAAAATCTGGGGTTATACCATTGCTAACGATGTCACCGCTAGGGATTTACAGAAAAAAGATAGCCAATGGACGCGGGCGAAAGGATTTGACAGTTTTTGTCCCCTCGGCCCCTGGATTGTCCGGGAATTGAGTATCGGGGCGCAATTAACCACTTTTCTCAATGATGGCAGCGAACCCAAACAAAGCAGTTATCTCAGCGATATGGTCTTTCCTCCCGATGTCTTGGTGGCTTATATCTCTCAAGTGATGACCCTGCTGCCGGGGGATGTGATTTTAACGGGAACTCCCGAAGGAATCGGACCGATGCAGGTGGGGGATAAGGTTCGGGTGGAAATAGAAGGCATCGGGGTTTTGGAAAATCGCGTCATGGCAGCAGAAATCAATTAACGATAATTAACAATCCTAGCGAAGACGGCGGGGTCTAGACTTGCCCCACCGACTAAAGCCCCGTTTATCTGCGATTGAGCCATAATTTCATCGATATTATCGGGTTTTACCGAACCACCGTACTGAATGGTTACTTCGGGATTATCTAATTGTTGCCGAATCAAACCGATAACGCGGTTGGCTTCCTCGCTTTCGCAGGTTTCCCCCGTGCCAATCGCCCAGATGGGTTCGTAGGCGATAACGAGGTTTTTTTGGTCAACATTGACTAAACCCCCTTGAATTTGCTTGATAATTACCTTTTCCGTTTCTCCGGCATCTCTTTGGGCTTTACTTTCTCCCACGCAGATAATCGGGATTAAACCTTGTTTTTGGGCAGATATAACCCTTAAATTGACGGTTTCATCGGTTTCGCCGAAATATTGCCGGCGTTCACTGTGACCGATAACCACATAGTGAACCCCAATTTCGGTTAACATATCCGCCGAGATTTCGCCCGTATAAGCCCCCGATTTTTCCCAGTGGACATTTTGCGCCCCCAAGCGAATACGACCACCGTGGAGGGTTTTAGAGAGGACAGCTAAAGCTGTGAAAGGGGCGCAAAGAACTACTTCTCGGTCGTCGGGGGTTTCATCTAGATGGGATTTAAAATCTTGCAAAAACTCCAAAGCTTCTCTCTGGGTTTTGTGCATTTTCCAGTTACCTGCAATAACAACTTTCGGCACAGCTTAATTAATTTAGTAGATTTGATAATTTATGGTACATTTTACTGTAAGCCTTTTTGTTACCCTAAGCAAGATCACCGATAATCGCTGTCTGTCGTGAGCAGATTTTTTTAATACTTTTACCCGTACCTAGGGTTTGCTGAATAAATCTAAAAACTTTGTTTGATAAGGCTTTTAGACTTTTTTGACCTCAAAAATTGCCTACCATTGGAGGGATCGGGGGTAAAATTCCTGGACTTTTTCCCTGAAAATTAGGTAACTGACCACCTCAAAATCGGTAAAACCCTACACCCTACACCCCACACCCCACACCCTGCCCCCACGAAAAACTTTTTGCCGCAAACCCTACCTATGCCCTAATCCCCTACTAAATCCTCATGCGAACCTTAGCGATCGGCGATATTCATGGTTGCTCGAAAGCTCTAGATCACTTGCTAGAGATCGTCAACCCCAAACCGCAAGATACTTTAATCACCCTCGGTGATTACGTTAATAAGGGCAGAGACTCGAAAGGGGTGATCGATCGCCTGATTTCCCTACATAAACAGGGAAATTTGATTCCCCTCAAAGGTAATCACGAGATTATCATGCTGCAAGCCCGTAATAACCCCCTCAAACAGCGTCTCTGGTTAGAAAAAGGCGGTAAAGCCACCCTCAAATCCTATAGCGAAGGCCACCTGATTAAAATTCCCGAATCCCACTGGGATTTTTTAGGAAAAGTCTGTATAAATAGCTACGAAACTGCCAATCATTTATTTGTTCACGCTAGTCTCGATCCCCATCTACCCCTAGCCAGACAACCAGAATACAAACTCTTTTGGGAGAAATTTCAATATCCCGCCGCCCATAGTTCGGGAAAAACCATGATTTGCGGCCATACCAGCCAAAAAAGCGGGAAACCGATTAATCTCGGCCATGCCATTTGTATCGATACTTGGGCCTACGGCCAAGGCTGGTTAAGTTGTTTAGATGTGGAAACGGGGAAATTGTGGCAGGTTAACCAGCGAGGAAATTTTCGGATTAGCCAGATTCAAGATTATTATCTTCCATCCTCTCTACGTCAGGACATTAAGGACGGTTCGCCGATTTTTGGCGGTTCACTCTTGTCGAGAGCGGCAGCAATAACATTTAAGGGCAAATAACTGGGGTAAACTCCCTCGCGAGCGCGTTCAATATCCGTTTCCTCTAGGGGAATTTGGTATTTAATCGCAATTGCCTTGAGGATATCGCTGCGATCGATCACTCCCGCTACGGCGGAGGCTGGTGTTAACACCGTGATCATTCGGTCCGGGATGGTTTCCAATTTCTGCACCACCGTCACTAAGGGGGTTTTTTCCTCAACAGTGGGAATTTCCGCGAGGGGATGGGCAATATCAAGCAGTTGTTTTTCTGACCAGAAACTCCGCTCGATCGCCTGTAAATCTTCCACCCGAATTAATCCCCGATAACGCCCCTCGGAAGCGGCAAAATAAGCAGTATTGG
>NZ_JASJFF010001353.1:0-1564 GCF_030065435.1 Microcystis sp. M53603_WE2 | reverse complement strand
GAACCCTTATAGAGAAAGGCATTTAGCGATTTTTGTCAATTGTTTTTGCTCTAGAGCGAACTAATCAATTAAGTCTCTTGCCAGATAAGGATTTAGTCGATTTATGCCCCCTATCGAACCATACCAAGTAACGAAGAACCTGTATTGAGACTAAATCAAAAATTAATATCTGTAGAGACGCTAAAGATAACTACCTTTTAGCCTTAGCCAAAGATAGTCAAGCTGACTTTTTAATTACAGGCGATCAAGATTTATTAATTTTGCAACAATTTGGAATAACTAAAATTGTTACTTATCAACAATTTTTAGTAATCTGTAGATTGGGTTGAGGAACGAAACCCAACTCAATTATTTAAAAGTGTTGGGTTTCACTATCGTTCAACCCAACCTACGATAATACTTTATTGATGATCGCTGTCAATTTAATTGATGCCCGTAATATGTTGTAAAATCGTATCTAATTTTTGGTTAATCTCATCACGAAACTCTTCAAAATTCGATTGAAGCCGATCAACTTTATCTTCAAGATGATCAATTTCCTCATAGACTCGATCAAAACTCCGGTTTAGCTCTCTTCCTGTCACTTGGGTATCTTCCAGACGCTCCAGGCGCCGATTAAGACTCCTCAATTGACGCTCCACTTCATAATTTTTATCGTTCGGTTCCTGAGCTTGTGCCATAGGGAAAATTGTTGAATGAGAATGTCTTAACTCAATTATATGTTAACTTATTGACTAAATAAAGGATTCTACTTCTCTTAAATCAGCTTGTAGGGTGCGTGTTTGCGCGTATTTAAAGGAAATTTGTTAATAATTAAATTATTATCGCGCCGTAACGCACCATCTTAAGAAAATGGGTGCGTTACGCTATCACTAACGCACCCTACAAGAGCCGCTACTGTGTCTGGAGTGGTTTTTATTATGATTATTTAACTGCTACCGAATATCCCCCCGTAGCAATCTCTCCCTAGTAACAGGTTTCTAGTTCCTGTTTGATATTCAGGTAGAATGAATGATATAATTGGTGCGTGGGGTGTGGCTCTCTCTTGCAAAAGCTTTTCACCTGTAGAATATAACAATCTCAGGTTTTTTGTCAAACTTAGTCTTGAGGATTTTTATAACAAATTTATGAGCTTTTTATTTGTATTTGTCACATTTTTTCAAAAAAATGGTAGATAAACAACTGAAAACTTTTATCTGGATTGGAGCATCAAAAAAGGAGCTATTAGAATTTCCTGAAGAGGTTGTTGATGAAGTTGGCTGCATTCTTTATCGTGTTCAGAATAATCAAAATCATCCTAATGTCAAAAGCTTAAAGGGGTTTAATGGTGTTTTTGAAATAGTCAGCGATTATCAAACCGATACCTATAGAACAGTTTATGCTCTTAAACTAAGCAATGCTATTTTTATTCTCCATGCCTTTAAGAACCCACATTCCGCACCCTCAACTGTCACATAAGCTGTCCCCCTCCAGAGACTTGAGTAAAAATACTTATCTGGTGAAGGTTTTCTCGGTGGCCGTTAGGGGGAGCTTGAGACCCTAATTATGAAAAAATAGGAATTGT
>NZ_JASJFF010000018.1:0-1414 GCF_030065435.1 Microcystis sp. M53603_WE2 | reverse complement strand
GCTCGGTTAAAAGAGTCGCCATATTTTCAGCCGCTATATTGGGAATAATCACGTTTTGTTCCACGGTTAAACGCAATTCTCCGCTGCCATACACTTCGGCAATCCGGGCCAAATCGAACATATCATCGGCAAATAGACGACCAACGGGAACACAAAGACCGATATAGCTCAATCCCTCCTGTTTTTGCGGAAAAACTCCCAAATGATCCCGTTTTTCCCAGTCAATAGCGTCTTTTTCGGCAGCCGTTGCCAAGGGATAACCTAACTGATTAGCCACCCGCGTGCGGAATTCCTCGATTCCCCACTCATCAATTAACCACATTAAACGGGATTTTTGACGATTGGCGCGTAATCCGTTATCGCGGTAAACTTCTAAAATCCCTCGGCATAAATCCACCACTTCCTGATTCGGTCTCACCCAAACATTCATGGGAATTGCTGCTTCACAGCGTTTAGCCGAGAAAAAGCCTCCCACCACGACATTAAAGCCTAATTCTCCTTCTTTATAGGCAGGAACAAAGGCAATATCGTTAATTTCCGCATGAACAGAATTATCCCGTCCCCCCTCAATGGCAATATTAAATTTGCGGGGCAGATTGCTAAATTGATAATTACCTTGACCGCAGTTGGTAATCATATCTTGGACTTTTTGGACTAATTCCCTGGTATCAATTAATTCATCCGCGTCTAGTCCCGCCATGGGTGAACCGGTAATATTTCTGACATTATCCATGCCCGATTGTACCGAAGTCATACCCACGGATTTTAGTCGTTGGAAAATATCAGGAATATCTTCGATACGAATACCGCGTAATTGTAGGTTTTGACGAGTGGTAATATCGGCATTACCATCATCGCCGTAACGCTGCACGATTTCCCCTAAAACGCGCATTTGCTCACCGCTAATAATGCCGTTAGGAACCCGCAAACGCATCATGAATTTACCCGGGGTGACGGGACGATAAAAAACCCCCACCCATTTTAAGCGATATTCTAAATCGGTTTTATCCATCGCTTCCCAACCGATTTGGGCAAAATGATCTAGTTCATCTTTAATGGCTAATCCGTCTTTTTCGGCTTTAAATTTCTCGAATTTATTGAGAGTTGTTCCATCTTTTTCAGGTGCTTGTACCACGAATCTATCTCCTTTTGGTTTGTGGGTGTAATTGTTCTAGTTGGTGCGGGTTAGAAATGAAGAAATCGGGATTTAACAATAAGTATTCTTTAAAATACCGTCGTCATTAGCAAAAATTTAGTAATTTACCTAGTCTCTATTTGTTATTTAATTCTTTTTAACTTGGATAATTTTGTATTGTCTGTAACAGAAATCCTTTAACCATCGTGTTTAAGGATTTCTGTCATGCAGTAAGTGCATTGAGATGGGGTGTGGGGTGTGGGGTGTAGGGTGTGGGGT
>NZ_JASJFF010000236.1:0-2263 GCF_030065435.1 Microcystis sp. M53603_WE2 | reverse complement strand
CGGTTATTTAGAAGGGGATTATCTTCGCGATCGCGCCTACGAAGAAGCAAGACCAATTATCTCCGCTTTTCGCTTTGATTCCACCACCAGAGAGTTATTAATGACCACCAATTATACTCGCAGTGTTTCCGTGGATTCAATTACTTTAATCAATCCAGACCTGCGAATTCGCAAAATTGTTAACTATCAACGTCCCCAGGAGGGGGAACCCTTAGAAAAAGTTCTCTTGGTCGGTTTTGGAGTTGAGTGTAAAGTCAGTTAAAAAAACAGGCAAAAAACCTCGGTGAAATAGCAGAAAAATTCGCTTAAAGAGGATGCGTCACTGGACGCATCTTCCCCAGATTATTTAAGAATTCTCTAGGTTATTTTTCGGGACATTCAAAACAGGATTTTGGTCAAAGAAACCCCAAGACATAATCTTAAAACCAGCTGGATGTACGGTCATAATTGGCCATTCTTCGGGACGAGGAATATGGGTAACACCGTAGGTGTACCAGACGACTAAATCCTCATTGTCGAGAGATTCATTATCAGCAATATATTGCGGTAAACCTCGGCCTTTTTTGCCTTGATTGGGATAATCTCCCGCTGCATAAAGTTCGTTCGCTTTGTAACGAGTTGCCCAAAAATGATGGGTAGCAAATTCACCCCGTTGACGAGAATCCGCTTGGAAATTGGGATAATAAATTGAATTTGCCGATGGCATTAACATATAACTTGTCGGCATTCCGAGGGAGTTTTTCTGATTCTCATTCATGGCTCTTCGGTTTGTGTTATGCAATTGACGGGGGTTATAAGGGATGGAACTCTTATAGAGAAAGGCATTTAGCGATTTTTGTCAATTGTTTTTTATCTAGAGCGAACTAATCAATTAAGTCTCTTGCCAGATAAGGATTTAGTCGATTTATGCCCCCCTATCGAACCATAACAAGTAACGAAGAGCCATAATTATGCAGTTAAATTATCTGAATTTATCATCTATCTGTTTAACGGTAACTTCCTTGATAATTATCGCCAGTCCAGCTATATCTTTAGCCGATCATAGATCACCAATAACTTTAGCTGCTAGGGATTTATCAAACCAGCAACAGGGACGAACAATTATTCTTAATGGTCGTTCTTTGCCCGTTTCTTGGCGACAGTGGACAGCAGCAAATAGTACCAGAATTGCCATGAGTGACACGGGAGCAAGACAATTATTCGGCATGGATTTTCTTAGCACAAATGATCCGAAAAAGCAACCGATAAGCTGGTTTAATTTACAAACTTTATCGGCTAATTTGATCAATCCCGATCGCTGGTTAGACGTTACGGATATTTTACTAAAAATGGGGGCAACAACCACTATTAATGGCGATAGTTTAAATATTAACTTTCCTGCTCCTCAGATTGAAGATATTCAGCTAGAAAATTATGGGGCAGTACAGAGGATTATTATTCAACTCGATCGCCCGACCTTTTGGCAAGTTAGTCAGGCAAAAAATCAAGCAGTGATTACCCTAGAAGGAAATGCCCAGCAATCGCTTATCTCTAGGTTTCAACCCAAAACTGTTAGTAACAGTAATCAAAATAACGATGAAGATGATCTAGGCAACTCTAATAATAACTTAGCCACTCAGATCACTTCCTTAGAAAATAATGGGGTGATCAGTCGTTTAAAAGTTAACCTTCCCACTGCCTACGGATTACAGATCAGCAGTGTGGATAATCCTCCCCGAATTATCATTGATTCTCGTCCCGATGCTATGGATGAAAAGCGCATTGTTTGGCAACCAGGGTTAATCTGGAATCAAAAATATATCCAGTTAGATCAAGATTGGTTTCCCGTGACTTGGTTAGAAATCGATCCCAGAAATCCTCAGATAACTATTAAACCGATTACCGCTAATTCCACCTCAATGCGCGGCACTAATCCCCTGATCACGATTAATAGCGAAAGTAACGCAGTAGCGATGATTAATGGCGGCTTTTTTAATCGTAATAATCAGTTACCTTTGGGAGCAATTCGTGTGGATGGCAAATGGTTATCTGGACCAATTTTAAACCGAGGAGCGATCGCATGGGATAATCGTGGTAAAATCAGGATCGATCGCCTCAGTTTAGAGGAAACTCTCATTACTGTCACCGGACAACGTTTTCCCCTAACCCAGTTAAATAGTGCTTTCCTGACAGCCGGCTGCAGTCGTTATACTCGCGATTGGGGGAGTAATTATCATCCCCTCACCGAGCGCGAAACCGGGTTAGTCGTCCAAGGCGATCGCGT
>NZ_JASJFF010000506.1:0-2793 GCF_030065435.1 Microcystis sp. M53603_WE2 | reverse complement strand
GAGCTATTCTGTTACTTTTGAACCAGTTTATCCCTATGGGTAACAAGAATTTGAGCTATAATCATAATATCTCTATAACCCCACATAAAAAAGGCTTATGGCCATTTCAATTACTTTAACCCTACCTGATGAGATTTTTAATCTAGCTCAATCCTTAGCCCATTCAATTAACCGTGATCTTAATGATATATTAGTAGAAGCGATCGCTTTTTCTATTAGTCCCAATTATCAAGGCGAAAAAATCTCATCCCTAAATTCATTATCAGATGAATAAATTATCAAATTAACTCAATTACAAATGGCATCGGAACAAGATCAAAGATTAAGCGAGTTGCTCAATAAACAACAAGAGAGGGATTTATCAACCTTTGAAAATAGGGAACTTTGGTCATTGATGCAAATTTATCAAATAAACTTGTTAAAGAAGTCTCAAGGATTAAATGAAGCGGTTAAAAGAGGATTAATTTCACCCTTAGAAGCATGAATCCCAGCCCTATTCCCGACTATATTAAAGATAAAATTCGCCAACAGGCCAATACTAAATCTGGTTATTAAAAACTGATTATTTATTCCCCCTTTTGCATGAGGTTCTCTCCTTTATAAGCAGCCTATACTCAACGGATTTAGTATAATTGCTGATTGTCGGTATTCCTGCAAATGTAAGATGCACCAGGTCAATTTATTGCGGGGGAACCTAGTAGCGAAGGTGATCATTTCGGTCAAAGAAACTAAGTAGAGGTAGAACCTCGCTTATCTGCGTTGCCAGCTATAACCTTGCAACCAGTCAAAAATATTTATATAACCCAAAACTATCTTAAATATAAAAATCATAATAAATGATGATTAAATAACCCTTGACTTCCCCCCCCCTTGTGATAGTTTTGGCTGTGGGATATTGGCGCAAAACTAGCGTTAAATATGATCATAATTTTCTCCTATTACTGTCATCGAATCCATGAAAAAATTACTGACAATTTTAACCCCCTTGACTCTGATGGGGTTAGCTGGGGTTACTCCTGCTCAAGCGGCAATAGTAGCTGGTTGGAATTCATTTAATGCCAGTACCGCAACCTATCCCAAAGCGGCGAATACTGTAGGTGCGAATATAACCAGCACTGGGTTAAACACCGCCGGGATAAATCGGGAGAATGATCCTATCTTCCTGTTGGGTGGTTCTACTACTAACGGTTGGAATACAGGTAGCACTGTTAATACCAGCCAATATGTGGAATTTGCCGTACAACCTAGTGCAGGTTTTCAAGTCGATTTTACTAACTTGCAACTCAATGCGAAGCAGGATGAAACGCGGCTAGATTTAGTCTTGCGCTCTAGTGTTGATGGGTTCACCAATAATTTAGGGACACAAGTTAGCTTAACAACTAGCTTTAATACCTACAGCTTTGACCTAAGCAGTTTAGCACCCCAAACCGGACCGGTGCAGTTCCGTCTCTATGGACTGAATGCTAACTCCTCCGGTGTCTTCTTCTTTGGTGAAAACTCCGCTAATGTTGCTGGTGGTGGGTTTGTGGCTCTTAATGGGGATATTACTCCTACTGGTGGCGGTGCTGTATCAACCCCAGAACCTAGTGGTATAGTGAGTTTAATCGCTGTTGGTGCCTTGGGTGCCGCTTCCCTTCGTCGTCGGGGATAAGGGAGGAGGGGCAACTACAGAGGGGTTGCCCCGAAATTGGTTAAATATTATCAATATTCTTTTACATTTCCTCGGCAATTTGTTAAGCTGATAAGGTGAAAGAGGAATAACAATCAATAGAGCCAATGACTCCCCAATTAATGATTCAACCTTCGTCTTTAATGAGAGAAGGGGTTGAACTCCGCGAATTTGGTAACATTTATTTATTCAGGTTTACTTCAGAGCTACAATCTCGTTGTGAGCAGTTATTAGCTAAGAAGAAAACTGACAGTCTCTCTGTTGACGAAGAAGCGGAGTATGCTGGACTTTCTGAACTAGAGCGCGTTTTTACGCTTATTAACGCCCAACTTGCCACAAAAAGTCAATGGTGTCCCTATCAACTCGAAGAATAGTCCGACAACGAGCTAACTTTGCAACGAGTCAACGAGTCAAAGAAATAAGTAGAGGTAGAACCTCGCTTATCTGCGTTGCAAGGTAGAACCTTGCAACGAGTCAAAGTCCTTTTTTTAATTAGAGAAAATATGCAGATAAAAGACATGACTCCCCAAGAGTTACAAAGTTTAATCCGTAATACAGTAGATGATACTCTAGATGAATACTTTGGTGATCCGGATGAGGGAAAACAAGTTAAAGAATCTTTTAAAGAAAAGTTATTAGAAATCCAACAAAAAAGACTACAAGGAAGAGCGACTATTCCTGCAGCTGAGGTGGATAAAAGATATGGGATAGAACCTTAAATGAGCTATTCTGTTACTTTTGAACCAGAGTCGATAACTGATTTAGATTTGATCACAGATTTTATCAGACTGAGGATTCTTAATAAAATTAAATGGTTAGCTATCAACTTTGAACAGATAACTCCCCTACCTCTTACGAGAGAATGGTCAGGGTTTTACAAATTAAGAGTAGGAGATTAGCGGGTTATTTATGAATTTGATCGAGAGAGTAGGATAATTATTATTGTTAGAGTAGGTCATAGAAGTGAAGTTTATGACTAAATACGGCTCTTCGGGAATTGTTATGCAAATAATTAACTTAAAATAAAATTCGATGAGAGCAACTACGCTCAAAAGTAGCTGAAATTCATACAGGAAAGGACTTAAGGCACAAATAGGTTAATACCAAAAGATAGACAATTGAGT